>DAOUSX010000142.1 GCA_030627025.1 Dehalococcoidia bacterium | reverse complement strand
CTTTTCAAGGATTTCGTCTGCCAGTCTATCTAACGATTTGAAGTCCTGCTCTTCAGGGTAACCTCTTATAACAACTGGCTCAAGCATTTCTACTTTAAGGTTGCTCAGCATCCCTCTAATCTGCTCAACCGTCCTTCCTCCCCAGCCGTAGGAGCCAATGATGGATACAAATCTAGTCTTTGGTCTCAGGGCATTAACGAGATATGTGGCATTAACCACAGCAGGATGAGCACCGGCTAATACTGTAGGCGAGCCAATCACTATGGAAGCAGCATCTACGAGAGCCATTGCCAATTCTCCGATGTCCGTTTTTGTAAGATTGAATGGCTTTACAGTTATGCCTCTTTTCATAAGAGCATTTATGAAGTGGCTCACCATCCTGTCCGTGCTTCCATGCATTGAGACATAAGGGATTATCACCTCGTTTTTCACCTCATCAGAGACCCAATCCCTGTAGGCATCGAGAATGAACTCTGGCCTTTGGTAAACTGGGCCATGGCTGGGTGCTATTATCTCAATATCTGCCTTCCTTATCTTCTCCAAGTTTTTCCTTACGCTCGTTCTGAACGGCATCATAATCTCGGCATAGTATCGCTTGGCTGCCTCGTATACCTTTGCTTCGTCTGGCACAAAAAGGTCGCTTGTTGCCAGGTGAGAACCGAAGAGGTCGCAGGTAAACAGGATTTTATCCTCTTTCAGGTAGGTGACCATGGTCTCAGGCCAGTGGACCCAGGGAGCAATGAGAAAGTCTAATGTCTTATCCCCAAGAGATAGGGTATCTCCATCGCTTACCGTTACAAACTTTTCTTCAGGGATTAAGAGCAGATATTTGAGAAACTCTTTGCATTTAGGATTTGTCACAACATTGGCCTCAGGATAGGTCTCCAGCATTTTTGGAATGGAGCCCGAGTGGTCCTGCTCGGCGTGGTTGGCAATAACATAATCTATATTCTCAACACCAAGTTGACCCAGGTGCTTTATCAGCACATCCTGCATGCCAGGGTCTACCGTATCGATGAGCGCCGTCTTCTCCCTCCCTTTGATTAGGTATGAATTGTAACTAGTGCCATCGGGGAGAGGTATGAGCTCGTCAAACAACCGCCTATCCCAGTCAATTGCTCCAACCGAGTAGACCTCTCGCCCTATCTCTCTGACGCTCATCCTATTCCCCCTTAATACTCTAACAGTCTTTTTTCTCCCTCAATCTTCTTTATTTGCGTGATATCCTGGGTGGCTTCCAATGTGCCCAGATACCTGCCTGCTTTGTCCCGCACAGCAAAATATCTAATATATACCTTCCTCTCTCCCAGATTTATCCAAAATTCCGCTGAGTCACTTTTGCCACTCTTAAAATCGGACAATATTTGGTTTACTTTATCCACACTGCGCTTTGGGTGACAATTTTGAACTGCTTTCCCAACTACGGAAGATGGTCGTTTGAAGATTCTCGTTTCATGCTTGTTCCAAAATTTGACTAAATCATTCTCGTCAACGAAAGAAATTTCTGCCGGTATTGCTTCTAATATCCCTTCCAATTGTTCTTTGTTTACATTTTCTATCATTGTCACACTCTCATCAGTCTTCTACTTTTTCGAAATCGCTCTTGGCAGCCCCACACACAGGGCATACCCAGTCATCTGGTATTTCTTCAAACGGTGTTCCCGGAGCTATTCCGCCATCGGGTCGCCCTTTTCAGGGTCATATATATAGCCGCAGACAGTACATCTGTATTTAGCTAATCTCTTGACTTTCTCCTCTTTTATATATGTGGGGGCGGTCTTTGGCGCCGTGCCCCGCTTTACCTCATGGTAATAGGCATAAGTCATAGGCTCACCACTTCTTAGAGTCTCTGCTTCCATCAATTCCCCTATGAAGATAGTGTGCGTCCCAACATCCACTTCATTAATCACCTTTACTTCGAGATAACCTAAGGTGTGATCCAGGACTATAGGAGCTCCGGTTTTACCCACCTTGTAATTCACCTGAGCAAGCTTGTCGATATCTCTTCCCGACTTGAAACCGAAATTCCCTATAAAACTCAGAGGGGGGTCCTGGGATAAAATCGAGGCGGCGAAAACACGGCTGTCACGGATAAACTCATGAGTGAGGTTCTGTTTGTTTATGCTCACTGCAACAGTGGGCGGTTCAGAGGTCACCTGAAATAGGGTATTAGCGATTTGCCCATTAAATTTACCTCCCCTGGTCGAGGTTATTATGTATAACCCATAACTTATCTGATATAGCGTCTTAATATCCACTTTCCCTCCTCACTCCGCTGAGCTCTCTAATTTGTCAAAGTAGTTTTTATTCGCCCCACAAATAGGGCATTTCCAGTCATCAGGCAGCAGCTCGAATGGAGTCCCGGGTGAAATATTACCATCTGGGTCCCCAACCTCGGGGTCATAGACATAACCGCAGCGGCGGCACTGATACCTTTCAGCCCTTATCACCGTTATCTGTTCAATATAAAGTGGTGCCTTTTTTGAGGTGGGTCCCCGCCTGACCTCAGAATAATAGTCATAGGTCATTGGCTCACCCGCCTTGATGATGTCGCTGTCCACCATTTGAGCTATGAATACGGTGTGAGTCCCCAGATCTGCTTCATTGATAACTTTGGCTTCTACATAGGCCAGCGTGTTATCCAGAACTATAGGTGCTCCAGTTTTGCCTATCTTGTAATTTATACCCTTGAATTTATCTATCTCCCTTCCTGACTTGAAGCCAAAACGGCCAATGAAACTCAATGATGCGTCTTTAGAGAGAACTGAAAACGATAACACCTTGCTTGCTTTGATAAATTCATGGGTAAGGTTTTCCTTATTTATAGAGACGACAAAATTAGCTGGCACAGCGCTGACCTGACTAACCCCATTGGCAATCAGTCCATTAAGCTTATCATCCTTCTTTGAACTAACCACATACAACCCATACCTCATTTTGCGTAACGCCAATAAATTCATTTGTTACCTCCTTATATTTATTTCCTTTCAAGCTCATCTGCTGAGTCTTGCCCTGGTAGCCTTATCTACATAACATCCCTTTCGCTAGCTTCAACAGCCCGACGCAACTCGGCGCTGAGCATCGGTGGTAGCCCCTCAATATCCACCCGGAGGAACCCCCGGACTATAGTGGCTGTAGCCTCAGTTCGAGTTAGCCCTCGTGCCATTAGATACTCTACTTCTTCCTCAGCTATCTTGCCTATCGCTGCCTCATGGGATAGGTCAATGCCAGCCAGATTTCCTTTAAGCTCAGGTATGGCGTGAATCACACCTTCTTCCTGCAAAATCAGCCCCCGACATTCAAGGTGTCCTTTAACTTCAGGGGCGTTGCCTTCTATGTAGCCCCGGGCAATAATGCTACCGCCGGTTGTTATCGCCCGTGACACGATTTCCGTCTTTGCCCCCTTAGCATTCAGGATGGCCCGGGAACCAACGTCCAGCGATGACCCTGGGGCTGCCACCAGAATACTGTTGTACCTGACAACTGCGTTCTCACCCACACACCTGGCTGCAGGATACATCTGCAGTGAACGAACCGGCTTCATAAGTACATAATTACTAAGAAATAAGCCATTCTCTTCAACAATTGCTGCAGTGCGAGGCCGAACCGCCACTTCTGGGTTCCAGCTATGTATCATGGTAAAGGTAACCTTGGCGCCTTTTTTTATGTAGAATTCAGAAACTCCCATGTGCAGTCCAGGGTCCTCTCTGGAGGCGGTGGTACATCCGGTAATAATATGTAGTTCTGAGTCCTCCTCGGCAATGATGATATTGTGCACATTCTGAGCCAGTCGCGCTCTTGTCAGATAGAGGCAGGCCTGAACCGGGTAAATGGTTTTAGAGCCAGGCAGCGCTCTAACGAAGTAGCCATTATGCTGGTTCAACTCCACGTTGGCAGTGTACTTATCGGTATTCTCG
>DAOUSX010000172.1 GCA_030627025.1 Dehalococcoidia bacterium | reverse complement strand
TGGCATCTTCCCATACCTGCTCTTACCCTCCTTTTGATAGCATCGATGCTCTTTACTGGAATACCTCTGTGGAGTGCATCTACAATCTCGCCTTCGGTTACAGTTTCACATCGGCAGACAATATGCCCATATAAAGGATTTATTCGGATAAGTTCTTCCCTTTCTTTTTCATCCAATTCCGAGAAACACTTATTCCTTTTTCTTCTCGGTTCAAATTGAACATTCTCAGCTGGATGCCACTCCTCTGTCACGATTTCCTTCACCCTTTCGACGATGGCTGGCATCGCTGCAAGTCCAGGAGATTGAATGCCCGCAACGTGAATTAATCCCTTTACTTTCTTAGAGGGTTCAATGATGAAATCCTCCTTATATGTCGCCGCTCTACACCCAGCGAAATGAGCGATGATTTTACTTTTATCAGGTTTCTCATAGTATGGCTTAAGTTGCTCAGCTAATAGCCCAAATTTATTAAATAATATTTCACGCCCCATAAATGTGGTGGAAACGTCCTCTCTATCCTGTACCTCTTCTGCCGTTGGCCCAAACTGGAGGTTGCCATCAATCGTGGGGATGAGGCCTCCTCCCTTGGAATATCCCTCTCTTTCTGTCGCCATGCTAAATGAACCTAGAACTGCTTTTATCGGCTGGTAAGATTTATCAAAGATAATCGTTTCTCCTTTCCTGGGATGGATGGTGAAAAAACCATCTCCAGCAAATTCGGCGATCTTATCAGAATACAAGCCAGCGGCATTGATCAGGATATGTGTTTTGATGGTTCCTCTCGTTGTGTTTACCGCTTTGATGGTCCCACCCTCGGTCTGGACTCCGATTGCGCTTGTATCCAGAAAGAACTGCACTCCGTTTGCCAGAGCATTCTCGGCACAAGCAATGACGAGCTCAAATACAGAGATAATGCCTGTGTTCCACACGAGCACGCCCCTCTTGATATTCAGAGCCAGCCCTGGCTCAAGTTTATCCAGTTCTTCCCGGTTTAGCTGTTTGGGAACCGGGTCTTTGTGTTTCTTGGTCAGGTTCATCAGGACCGGGATCATCAACTCGTGCTCGGGGTTTTCAGCGACAACAAGCGTCCCTATCCGTTTGAAATCGACATCAAGCTGGCTGGCAACTTCATCATACATTGCATTTCCCTTATAGTTCAGCTCCCACTTCAGCGTGCCATGTTCAGTAAGGAAAGCGGGATGTATCATGGCGTTGCTATGTGCTGTCTGGTCCATTCCCAAGTCCTCATGCCTTTCAATTAGAGCAATACTCAGGTTGAACCTTGAAAGCTCCCTGGCAACTGCCAAACCAATTATGCCGCCACCAACGATAACAACGTCGAACTCTTTCCCGGTAAGTTCATCGGATACCTGTTGGGGTGGCACGAAGAGCTTCCTGCCCGGATAATCAATTTCGTTCACCACTTCCCTGATTTGCTCGAAATCACCGGCAACATGTCCAGCATCTACAACGCTTTGATAAGAAGCAAATTGCCCGCTTAACTTTGCAATGCTATCTTCAACAAAGACTGTTGCTTTCTCGCTGGTCGTTTTTTCTATTTCGCCCTGTACGGTTCGTGCTAGCTTCTTCTCATCCATCGATAATCTGTTCCGCCACAACTTCAGCTACATCTTTTATAGCTATATTGGATAAAGCAACTTTACAGGTAGGACATGCCGCGATGTAAACATCAGCAGCAGTTTCTTTGAGCTCACTGGTGCGCATTGCGTTTACGCTGGCGACAAGCTTGCTATCTGCGATTTTTCCTCCCGGTATACCCCCGCAGCAATGTGCTTCCTTCCCTGAATAAACCGATTCCTTTATGTCAAACCCCAGCATTTTAATGATATCCCTGGGGGCCGTGGTGATACCGATATCATTTGCCAGTATACAGGGGTCATGGAAAGTTGCCGTAGCATTTGCTTTATTTACCTTTATCTTTCCCTCTTTGAGGAGAGCATTGAGAAATTCGACGGTGTGGATAAATTCGACATCAAGATGAATGCCTATTTCATCGTATATTTCCGTCATCATTTTTATACAAGCTGGGCAATTTGTAATGACCTTCTGGAGTTTTCTTTGTTCAATTTCCCGTTTCATTTTTCCCGCTGCCTTTTTAAAGCCTTCCATATCCCCAGCGTAGTAAAGAGGTGCACCACAGCAGATGTCAGCACCGCCAAATCGTTGAACCTGCTCCCCACTTTTGGTAAGAATTTTCTCCACCGCCTTCAGTAGCTGTTGGTCATTATAGGTAGAACAAGAAACGAAGTAACCAAGGTTTCCTGCTCCCTTTTGAATAAGCTGTCGCTCACCGTCAGGATTACCAAAGTTAACAAAGGTTTCTACTTGCTTCCTTGTTTCATCAGGAAGAATGCCTTTTTTGAAAGCTTCGCTTCGCCCCCCTTGAATATAATCCCTGAGGTCAAAATTATCGTAAAGGCAATTCATCTTGCATGCCCCACACATAGCACACTGAAACATAACGTCGAAGAAGCCTTTTTCATCCTCAAGAAATGCTTTCTTTTTATATAGAACAAGGCGCGCTATTTTCTGAGGCGTAACTGTTTCATTTCCTGTGGCAAGATATATCGGACAACTATGTTTACACATATTGCCGCACAGAGCGCAATTCGTGATTTGTTCCAATTGTTTTTTATTTTCCATCTATAAGTTTTCCCTTGTTCAAAATACCATTTGGGTCTAAAGCAAGTTTGATTCTCCGGAGCAGTTCTACGCCATGGGGACCTAACTCCTGCTGCATAAACTCCTTTCTCCAGAATCCAATCCCATGGTGGTGGCTGATAGAGCCATTATTTTTTAAAGTGGCTTCCATGGCAGCAGTCCAGGTATCTTTGTAGTAACGGGATGGGTCTTTGGGAAAACCAGCGAAGGTGATGTATAGACAGGCTCCTTCTCGGTAAAAATGTGAATAGTGCCCCGAAACTGATATGGCACCCTCCATTGCCCTCATTGCGGAGACCATATCGTTATACAGATTGGCGGCATCCTTGAATAGAGAAACAACCTCAATCGTGTCTACAATTCCACCCTGCTGCATTATGATAGGACCTAAACCTATATCGAACCGTTTTTCAAGCCATATATCAACAAGCTTCTCTCCAAAAGATTCTCCTCCATTTTCCTCAGCAATTCTCTTAATTGTTTTGCCTTCAAGCTCTACGAAGTCTGTTTCACCTTCGGAGATGAAGATAAGCGTTACTTTGTTCTCTATTTCTTCAAAGTATCTTGCAGTTTCAGGTTCATCAAATATTCTCACCACTGCAGGCTTGG
>DAOUSX010000026.1 GCA_030627025.1 Dehalococcoidia bacterium | reverse complement strand
GGATAGCCTATAAGCTGTCCTGGACCATGGTAAGTGATGCCGCCACCTCGATTGGTATGAAACACGGGAATCCCCTCTTGGGTCAGTCTCTGTGGGGGGATAATTAAGTCTTTTTCTCCTCTAAATCGCCCTATTGTGAACACCGGTGGATGTTGCAGGAGCAGCACTACATCAGGAATCCTAGCCTCGGCCCTTGCTTGCATCAATACCTGTTGTAGCTTTAAGGCATGCTCATATGGGGTTACTCCTAAGTAATAGGCGGCGTATACTTTCTCAGATGACAAATGGCTTTCCTTCTACGTCCTTGCCCTTCGAGGGACTGTTTGTAAGTGGATTGAACCTTCCAGCTGTCCCATTGCTGTCTCGTGCACTGCTTCAGATAAAGTGGGATGGGCGTGGATGGTATGGGCAATGTCGCTGGCAGTTGCTCCCAGTTGTATTGCCAGCGCACCTTCAGCGATAAGGTCGCTGGCATGTGGTCCCATAATGTGCATTCCGAGAACTCTGCCATTCTCGGCATTACAAACCATTTTAACCATGCCCGTCGTCTCATTCATGGTAACAGCGCGGCCACAGGCAAGAAAGGGGAATTTACTCACTTTGTACGGAATGCCGCTATCCTTCGCTTCCTTCTCAGTGATGCCAACACTGGCTATCTCGGGGTAGGTGAAAATGCAGCTGGGAACGGCCCGGTAGTCTGCTTGACGGGAGCGGCCAAGGGCATTCTCAACAGCTATCTCGCCCTCATAGGACGCAACATGAGCCAGCATGCTCTTGCCAAGAACATCCCCTACAGCGTAAACGCCATCAATATTTGTCTCAAGGCGCTCGTTCACCACGATGGCTCGTCCATCTACCTTCATACCAAGTTGTGGTAAACCCAGCCCCGCAGTATAAGGCTGGCGCCCGGTAGCCATGAGAACCACCTGCCCGGCAAGTTGTTGCTCGCCCTCAGGAGTATTCCCAACCACCTTGAGGACTGTTCCTTCTTTTTTAATAGCCTTAACCGTAGCTCCAACTCTGATTTCGATGCCCTGTCCGAGCAAGATCTCAGCAAGGCGCCTGCTAATCTCTTCGTCAATTGACTCCAGAAGAGTGGGAAGTTTCTCCACAATGGTAACCTTTGTTCCTAATCCATTAAAGATGCCGGCAAACTCAACGCCTACATAGCTTCCTCCAATGACCACGAGACTTTCGGGGAGCTCTTCCAGCTCAAGGATGTCATCGGTGGTGAGCACCCCAGGCAAATCTGAACCAGGGATAGGGAGCGGAGCAGGCTCAGAGCCGGTGGCAATAATAATCTTCCTGGTGGCTATCTCCTCATCGTTCACTTTGACCAGTTGTGGGGAAAGGATACGCCCGATGCCCTTATAGACGCTTATGTTGCCTGCTTTCATTAATTGCTTGACGCCTGAGGCTAATTTGTTAACCACGTTAGTTTTGCGAGCCATAATCTTGGGGAAATTCACGTTGATATTGCCAACCTGTATTCCAAACTCATTTGCCTTTCTTGCTTCGAGGAGCGCCTCGACACTTTTGACAAGAGCCTTTGTAGGAATGCAACCTCGATTAAGGCAGTTACCGCCTAATCTGTCTTTCTCAACCACAGCTACACTAGCCCCCAGGTGGGCAGCGTGAATTGCAGCCACATAGCCACCCGGCCCCCCTCCAATTATCACTATATCCTTTATAGTCATCAGTTATCAGTCATTAGCTTTCAGTAACTGGCGGCTGAAAGCTGCCAGCTTCATTTTGGTTGCCTATCCTCCAGCGCAAGTCTAGCTGTCTAGCAGCTCTGACCTCATCCAGTCGCCTAACCGGTGTATTATGGGGGGCTGTGTGCAGGATTTCAGGGTTTTCATCCGCCTCTCTAGCTATTTGTTTCATAGCATCAATATAAGCATCCAGTGTCTCTTTGCTCTCCGTCTCGGTAGGTTCGGTCATGAGGGCTTCACTGACCACCAAGGGGAAATAGATGGTTGGAGGATGAAAACCATAATCAAGCAAGCGTTTGGCAATATCCAATGTGTTAACACCCTTTGCCTTTTGTTTCTTCCCCGAGAACACCACCTCGTGCATGCAGATGCGGTCATAGGGCAGGTGATAATATGCTTTTAGCTTCTCCTTAAGGTAATTAGCATTCAGGACAGCGTTCTCACTGACCTCCTTCAGTCCCTCGGCACCAAGGGTTCGGATATAAGCATAAGCCTTAACCATTACGCCAAAGTTTCCGTAAGATGCCCCCAGTCTGCCTATAGACTTAGGTGGTGTGGTGAATATGTATCCGCTATCATTCTTGGTCACCAAAGGCGAAGGCAAGAAATCGGCTAAATTTGCTTTGACACAGATGGGGCCTGAACCGGGGCCACCGCCCCCGTGGGGGGTGCTGAAGGTCTTATGAAGATTCACCTGGACACAATCAATACCCAGGTCTCCAAACTTCACTTTCCCCAGCAGAGAATTCAGGTTTGCGCCATCACCACACAGAAGCCCTCCCCTTTCATGAACGAGCCGGCATATCTCAGCTATTTGCGGGTCAAACAGACCTAAGGTATTAGGTATTGTCAACGTTACCGCGGCAACTTCCTCATTCATCATAGATTCCAGACTGTTCAAGTCTATGTCACCTTCATTATTGGAGGACACAGCATCTACCTCAAAGCCACACATAGCGGCAGTCGCCGGGTTTGTGCCATGTGATGAGTCTGGAACCAGTATCTTTTTCCGTAATTTGTTCCCTCGAGCGTGGTGATATGCTTTTATCAATAATATGCTGGCAAGCTCGCCCTGGGCTCCCGCCATAGGCGCCAGGCTCGTGGCATTCATACCGGTAATCTCAGCTAAATACTCCTGTAGCTCGAATATAAGCCGCAGTGCTCCCGGCACAGACTCTACCGGTTGGTAGGGGTGGATTGAAGCAAAACCGGGAAGTTGGGCAATATCCTCGTGCACTCTTGGATTATATTTCATGGTGCAGCTTCCTAGAGGGTAGAATCCCGTGTCCACTCCATAATTGAGCTTACTCAGGGCGGTGAAATACCTCACGACCTCCACCTGGCTTACCTCGGGTAAGTCGAGCTCCTGACGGAGCAGCTCTTCAGACGGCAGCTCGCTCGGAGGTACATCTAACTGTGGAAGGGTACACCCAATCTTGCCCGGACGGCTAATGTCAGGAAGCAAATAATGATGACTCATTTCTCAATCCTTCTAAAATGTTCCTAGAATTTCTACTAACCTGTCTATCTCCTGTTTGGTGTTCATCTCTGTGACGCAGAGCAGCATACCATTGTCCAGCACGTGGCTCAGGTCCAAACCACCGATTATCCCTTCCTTGAAAAGTGCTTTGTTGACATGGTGAGGTGTCGTTGGGCAGCGCACGACAAATTCCTTAAAGAAAGGCTGCTGGAAAACGAGGGAATATCCTTTAAGCTTACTTATGGCATCGGCAGCATAGTGAGCCTTGTGGTAGCATAACTCAGCTACCTGGCGGAGTCCTGTTTTGCCCAGGGTCGCCAGATAAACCGTTGCTGCTAGAGCCACCAAAGCTTCACTGGTGCAGATATTGGATGTCGCCCGTTCCCTTCTGATATGCTGTTCACGAGTCACCAGCGTCATCACATAACCTGTTTGGCCGTCAGCATCTACAGTCTTGCCCACGATTCTGCCTGGCATCTGACGCACGTATTCCTTCCGACAGGCAAAGATACCCACACCTGGTCCTCCAAAGCTTATTGGATTACCCAGCGCCTGACCCTCAGCGACCACAATATCGGCTCCATAATCTCCCGGCGGCTTAAACATCCCTAGCGAAATAAGGTCGACTATGACAATGAGTAGCGCTCCAATATCACGGGCTTTCTGAATATATGCTTTCATGTCTTCAAAATAGCCGAAGAAATTGGGCTGCTCTACTATCAAACAGGCACAGTTTGAAGATAGACTATTTGAGTTCGTCTCCACCTTTTTCAGGGAAATGCTGTGACCCTTAGCATAGGTTTCCACCACTTCGTAATACTCTGGGTGTACCGTGGACAGCACCGCAACCTTATCCCTTTTCGTGACCCGGCATGCCAGTAGGGCTGCTTCAGCAGCAGCCGTGCTGCCATCATACATTCCAGCGTTGCTCACTTCCATTCCGGTAAGCTGGCATATCAACGACTGGAACTCATAGATGGTTTGTAATGTACCCTGGCTGACCTCTGCTTGATATGGGGTATAGGCAGTATAGAACTCGCCTCGACTGGTGATGTGTCCAACTACGCTGGGGATGAAGTGCCTGTAGTAGCCGGCACCTAGAAAACAAGCATAGTCATCCAGGTTTGTATTACGGTTTGATAGCTGGCGGAGTTCTTCTTTGAGTTCCAGCTCAGAGAGGGAGGGAGGCAGTTTGAAATGAACATTGCGGAATTCCCTGGGTATGTCTTGAAAGAGCTGTTCGATGGAGCCAACCCCAATCTCCCGCAACATAGCCATACGCTCAGCATCAGTATTGGGTAAATAAGGCGATGGCATTTATATTAGTTACCCCTTTTATTCTGATTCCTCTTCACTTAAGCGGGCTACAAATTCATCATATTTGTCGCTGTCCATTAAAGCGTCAAGCTCCGAAGTGTTGCTCAGTTCTAACCTAACCAGCCAACCATCCCCATAGGGGTCCTGGTTCACCAGACCAGGCTCATCGATAGCAGCCTGGTTGATTTCTAATACTCGTCCACTAACCGGTGCAAAGAGGTCTGAAACTGCTTTCACCGATTCTATCTCACCCATCTTTTTGAGCTGTTCCACTTGAGTGCCCGGGGACGGCAAGTCAAGAAAAACTACGTCTCCCAGTTCAGATTGGGCATAATCCGTAATCCCTACTTTCCCGGTATTCCCGGGCTCAGGACAAATCCATTCATGTTCTTGTGTATACTTATATCCTTTGGGGTTCATTTGACGCTCCTCCTTTGTAGAATCGCCGGTTAACTATATGAGCAGGGACTGGTTTGTTGCGAATCATTATCTCAATCTGAGTGCCGATGGCTGTCAGTTCAATAGGAACATAACCCAGCCCGATGCCAATACGTAGGCTCGGCGAATATCCACCACTGGTAACCTGCCCTACCTCTTGGCCGGATTTGAGAATTTTGTACTCTGAGCGAGTTATCTCTCGCCCATCCATTTGAAAGCCAACAAGCTTACGGTTAACGCCGCGATGCTTAATCTCGAGCAAAGCATTCTTGCCTATAAAATCGTCCTTTTCGAGGTCTACTAACCACCCCAGCCCCGCCTCAAAAGGATTGGTGTGTGTATCCATGTCGTGCCCATATAACATCATACCGGCTTCTAATCGTAGGCTGTCACGGGCTCCCAGACCACAGGGCTTTACACCCTGCTCTATGAACGATTCCCATAGGGGTAATGCGTTTGCGGCATCGGTGATTATCTCGAAGCCATCCTCCCCCGTATATCCTGTTCTAGCCACAAGTGTGCTCAAGTTTCCTATCTTCGTTTCGGTGATGGTGAAGCGAGGTAAATGGGAGAGGTCTTTCAGATTCTTCAACTGGCAAACGGCCGGACCCTGGACAGCCAGCATAAGCGTATTGGAGGAGCTATCTTCAATAATGATATCAGGGTCTGAGCCCGACCAACGAAATAACCACTCAAGCTTTTGCTCAATATTAGCAGCATTCCAAACTACCAGATACCGCTCAACCCCCACATGATATACCACTAAGTCATCTAGAATACCTCCATCTTCTAAACCCAGAAGGCAGAGCTGGGCGTCGCCTATCTCCAACCGCGGCACAGATTTGGTTAACAGCCTGTCAAGAAAAGCCCCCGCCTTCTTTCCTGTTACCCAAACTCTACCCATGTGAGAGACATCGAACATCCCTGCTCTCGAGCGGACAGCCTTGTGCTCCTCCAGAATAGAGGTATACCAGACAGGTAAGTCCCAGCCGCCAAAATCCACCATCCTTGCTTTCAGCTCATGCTGCACCTTATTGAAAGGCGTCTTCTTCAATGGTTTCATTGTCCAGTTTCCTGCACGTCCTCAGAATTCATTTGACAGCTAAGCTGTGGGCTGCATGAAGTTGTCTGTAATTATATACCTCGCTCATAAGATAGGGAAGCCTTCGGACTCGTTCATAGGATTAGGTGACACATCACCTCCTTTCTTGTCATCACGAGCCAAAGGTGTGGCAATCCCGGGGGGAGATTGCTTCGGCACGGATGTGCCTCGCAATGACAGAAGGGAGGCGTCATTGCGAGCCAAAGGCGTGGCAATCCCGGGGTGAGATTGCTTCGGCACGGATGTGCCTCGCAATGACAGAAGGGAGGCGTCATTGCGGTGAGCCAAAGCCCTGAATGTAGTGAAGGGGAAGCGAAGCAATCTCGGGGAAGTCTCCTCTCCCTTGATGGGAGAGGAATAAGGTGAGGGTGACTTTCCCTGGACATTTATAGAGGTGGCCCATCATTGTGACGGCATCAAGACTACCTATGATGGGTGGAAGTATGTTTTAATGTATAGAAGTATCAACTTTGAAGGAGTGATTGGATGGATCAGATAGAGTTAAAGGTTGCCAGGAGGGAGATTCTGGGTAAGAAAGTGAGGTTTTTACGGCGGCAGGGGATTACACCGGTACATCTTTTTGGTCATGGTATCGAATCACAGGCATTACAATGTGATGCTGCCAGGCTTCAGCAGGTGTTAGCTGAGGCAGGTAAGACGAAGCTAATCAATCTCAAGATCGATGGTGAAAAGAAGGCGAGGTCCGTTATAGTTCGTGAAGTTGAGATAGAGCTGCCAAGACGTGGATTGGTGCATGTAGATTTCTATCAGGTAAGAGAGGCGGAGGAAATGAAGGTAGAAGTTCCTGTTGTTTTAGTTGGGGAAGCGCCAGCGTTGAAGTTAAGGGAGAATACGCTACTGCAAGAGCTCGACAATTTGAGCGTTGAGTGCCTCCCGGCCAATATTCCTGCGAGTATAGAACTTGACATCAGTTCCCTCACCGAGTCAGACCAGGTGCTGCGGGTGAAGGATATTGAGCTGGAGAAGGGGGTTACTGTCCTTAACGACCCGGAAGTGGTAGTGGCGATGATTAGTGCACGACGGGTAGAGGAGGTAGTAGAAGAAGCGGTTGAAGCTCCCGAAGAAGCCCCGCCGCCTGAAGAGGAGTCCAAGGAGGAATAATGATAAAAACGAAGCTCTGTGAATTATTGGGGATAGAATATCCCATAATACAAGCAGGCATGGGACCATTTCAAACGCAGAAACTAGCTCAAGCAGTGGCAAATGCTGGCGCACTTGGGATTATTAGCACAAGCGGCATCATTTTCGGTAGTTTGGGAATAGATTTAGGGCCCCTGACGGCAGGGAAAGGTGACCCATACGATACGGCAACAAAGTACATCCGCGAGGTAGGCAAAGGCACAAGAAAAAAGGGAGCTACCTTTGGAATAAACGTTATGGTGTCGGCTGAGCTTGGCGCGCCAGCAATGGAGTTTGTCCGAGCGGCAGTTAATGCGCGGGATGAGGATCCCGATATAAGGGAAGGGCTCAAGGTGATAATCACTTCAGCGGGAGACCCTTTGCCCTGGACCGATGTGATAAAGTCAAGCGGGCTCAAATGGTTTCACGTCGTTCCTTCAGTTCGTCACGCTAAGAGGGCTGAAAAAGCTGGAGTAGATGCGGTAATCGCTTCAGGGCATGAAGGGGGAGGTCACGTAGCCTGGGAGCCAGTTCATACGATGGCTGTTCTTCCCTCAGTGGTCAACGCCGTGGATGTGCCTGTGATCGGTGCCGGTGGATTTTGTGATGGTGCAACACTCGCCGCAGCTCTTACTTTAGGAGCCGTAGGGATTCAGATGGGCACTAGATTTGTTGGTACAAAAGAGGCCGATACCTGTTTTGGGGACTTATGGCAGAAGCGGCTTTTAAAAACCGATGATCGAAGTACAATAGTAGCGAGAGGCTTTGTTGGTCCTTTAAGGTATTTGAGAAATGAAGCATCTGTTCAACTTGCCAAACTTACGGTTGAGAAAGTTCCTAATTTGTTTGCCGGTCAACCTGATATAACCCTGGACCAGGATCTTCTTGGCGTGGAACTGGAAGGACATAAGGCTCTGGCGGGAGAGGATGATGAGAAGGCACTTTTCTACGGCGGAGAGGTGGCAGGAAGAATAGATGATATCCCGAGTGTGAAAGAACTTATAGAAAGAATAGCGGAGGAGGCGGAGGATATAATAAAAGAGTTACCCGGGAAGGTTATCGTTTAATTAATGGATTTAATGGTTGGGCAAAGTCCTAAACCAGGCCTCGTGTTGGACAAACGTCCATTTCGTTCACTCGGCACAGAATAGCGTTTTGTTTAATGTCACCTGGTACCTATCCCCCCAAAGCTGCGCACATGATCTAGTTCAGATAGATAATAGATGACACTTCGAAGTATGGAGTTACCCCTCATCTTGAGTTTGAACAAGCTCTGGCAGTCCGTTGTGTCATTGCGAGGAAGTCCGTCAGCTGATGGACGACGAAGCAATCCCCAAGAATTCTCGTTCCCCGAGATTGCCACGCCTTCGGCTCACAATGACAGGGGAGGGTGGGATTGCCACTGCGTTAGCTAACGGATCGCAATGACAATTAAAAGAGAGCCTGCAACGACCCCCT
>DAOUSX010000111.1 GCA_030627025.1 Dehalococcoidia bacterium | reverse complement strand
TTCCTTTCTTCTCTAGCCTCAAACTCTTGCCCGAAGGACTGAATAGCTTAGCCGACCTTGCCTTGTTTAATACTACTTCAGGGGCAACCCCAAAGGAGTCAAAACATTCAGGGCTAACAATGCCGGTGCAGCAAGTATCAATTCCCGGGGCTTCTTTCTGCTCTAAGACGGCCACTTTAAAACCCCGAGAGGACAACCCATAAGCAGTGTAACTTCCTGCAGGACCTGCTCCGACTACGATGACATCGTAAAAATCGTGTGCCAATTCACTCCCCGGCTATATTCGTTTCCTATTATACAATACTAAACTCACCAGAGAACATATTACAATCGATGATAACCGTGGAAAGAAGAGGATTAAGGTAGGGTGTAGGTCAAGTACGAACCCTTAGTCATAGTTTTATTATAATCATGCTACAAATCAATTCCGTTAAACTCCAGCCTATCGAGGGCTTCAGCTTGCTCCTTGTTCTGGGCTCCTTATCAAGGCGGGGGGTTACCTCAAGCCCTTCATTTTCTACTAAATAATTGAAAAACGACTTTATTGCCGCCAGCTTGCGTGCTCTGGTAATAGCGGAATTACCCCTTTCAACAGCTACATAGTCTAAATAAGCGCGAATGTCATCCTTGGTAATCTCTTCTGCACAAAATTTGCTCCGCTGACGGAGGAACGGGATTAGCCCCTTCCCGACATCAAGCTGGTATGCTTCGATAGTGCCCTGAGAATATCCCTTCTCAACCTCGAGATAGTGAAGAAATCTATTTAGCCCTTTTCGCATGATTTTCCCTCCTTTAAGTGAACTATCACTCACCCTACCCTCGGAGCGCTATCGTATCAAGGGCCAGCTAAATAATATTTTAGTCAATAGCATTGCCGTACGAGTACCAAGGTACCATGTTGTTTTGACTCGACTGAAAAGGCGGGGGGGGTATAAAACGCCCCCTCGTGGGTAGGCACTTCCGTGCTAGCGAAAGCAAGCCTGCTTTGAACCACTCGGGGGCACAGGCAAGTGCCTCCAGCAGGCTCGGAGTATTTACTCCTGCTTTCGCTAGCACATAAACATTATAGCACAGTAGGCATAAGTGTTAGTTGCCAATCTGTCTCCCCCCAACTCCTGCCCTTCAGGAGGGCAAACTAAAATATTATTTAGTCATATCCTCTAACTAAATGCTAAATCTAAATTATGATGACTACCATGCCGAGGCTCTTGAGCATTTCCTTATCGAGATGCTGGTCGATCTTGGGCTATTAGGTTCCGAAAAGAGGTCATTGCGAGCGAAGCAAAGCAATCTCTTTCTTGGACCAGTTTAAAACAAGGATAAAAATATTAAGGAAAGGAGCCAAAAAACATGGCAAAAGCAAAATTATTCAAAGCAGCATCTCCACTTTTGGTGCTGGCTCTGGTGCTTGCGCTGACGTTGGTGCCGGTGGCATCGCCACAAGCAGTGAGCGCCGCTACCGGTCAGCAGGGAGTTACAGGAACTGTGAAC
Organism: Dehalococcoidia bacterium; assembly: GCA_030627025.1. Classification (GTDB taxonomy): domain Bacteria; phylum Chloroflexota; class Dehalococcoidia; order GIF9; family AB-539-J10; genus CG2-30-46-19. The sequence goes on along the minus strand of DAOUSX010000111.1, from coordinate 3,017 downwards.
TCATCAAATGTGGCTCCTAGCATCACCGCAGTGGCACTAAAGAATGCTACCTATGTTGCTGCCAGCGCGATGACGCCCCAGATAACATTCGCCTTAAATATGACCATTAGCGATAACAACACCCTCGACGATATTAGTACAATAAATATCGCCATCTACCACGACACAAGTGCGGGCAGCAATGGAACCCGTCCAAGTACTTGGACTTCAAGTTCCTGGGATGCAGATAACTGCACCATCTTCAAATGGACCAAGACTGGTGGATGGGCTATGGTAAACGGCTCAGCCGTAACAACCTGGACTCTCAATGGGACAATAAATAGTGATACACCGTCAAACCTGACCTTGACCGAGGGTACTTGGTCCCTTGCCTTTAAGCCAGGTAAGCTAGCCATGGAGGCTGGTGGTGGTGACACGGATGAATGGTGCTTCTGTGTTAACGTGACTGACGCAGCGGGTGCAACTGCTGAGGACATCTCTGAAGTGGCAAACAGCATGGCTGCCTATCTTGAAATTGCCACCACTGTTGCTGCCATCAGCTTTGGCAATATAACACCTGGTGGTACCGCAGCTATCCAGACCCCTGATAGCCACATCCTGGGCACAAACGTGACCAGTAACGATGCCTATGAGCTAAAGGGCAATTCAACTAGCCCGTGGACCAGCGATGGCTATAACATGAGCCTAAGTGGGGGGAACACAACGCCGACTGGCACCAGGCAGTTTGCCCTTACCGTAGATAATGCGGCAGACGGTGATGGACATCCGACAACAGCACAGGCTGTAAATACCACTCTTTCCCAGATAACAGGCCTTGGGAGCGTCGCTGCGCCTACAACTGGTGTAACAGATAGTGAAGGCACATCTGATACCAGTCTCTATATGGATATCATGCTTGGCAACGACATCCATATTGGCACTTATACCGGAACAATCTACCTCCAAGCGATAAACGCATAGGAGAGTTGAGCAGTTGAGGTTGTTACTCAGTGCAGCTAAGAGAGGGGCAGTGCTTGCCCCTCTCTTACTCTGCTTAATGCTAAGCTGGCTTTTGCTGCCCCTTCCTGCACAAGCCCAGGGCGGCATCGCTATGTCGGGCACTTTTTACCACCAGAATTTTGAAATACCCCAGGGGGTGGAGCTAAGCGCCCCCAGCATTTATGTAGTGGTGTCCAACCAGGGGGACGAGGAATTCGGGGTGAGGATGAGCTCTGAGACTCCTTTGGGGGTGGATATTTCATTCTCGGAGGATGACTTCTCCCTTGAGCCCGGCGGGCAGAAGCAGGTCTATGTAACCGTCAAGGTGAGTGAGGATGCCATACCAGGAGATTACGAGCTGTTAATTTGTGCTCAAAGGCTCAGCGCTGAGACTGAAGGAGCGGTAGGAATATCCACATCCGTAGCTCAGAAGGCAAAGCTCAAGGTTCTAGGAGAGTCGGCCTGGGTTGAAGTCAAGGTGCTCAGCCCCACCGGTGAGCCGGTGGTGGCACAGGTCAGGTTATTCAAGCTTATCGAAGGTAGGGAAAATGAATTTGCCATGAGCACAAGCGGAACCCTAGAGGCCAAAGTTTCCCCTGGACACTATATTGTAAGAGCCTATGTTGCTAGCGAGATGCTGGCGGACGAATCCTTCGACATCGCCGCTGATGAGAGCAAAAGTATAACTCTAACTGTCAGAACCATCTACTTTGGCGGCGTGGGCATTGTCCCCAACTATTACACTGAAACAGGCGAGCTTGCCTTCGCCCAGGTGGTCTATACCCTGCATAACCTTTACCAGCCGATGAATGATGTTGAGGTTATACTTAAAGTGACTGAGGATGGCGTTCCTTCAGAAGAAATCTCCGTTCTTTCTTTAGGCACTTTGGATGTCGGCGATATAGGTGGCAACTACAATTACATTCCACAGGGAGGGTGGCAGAGTAGAGATTACGGCTTCAGGCTCGAACTGTATGTCGGAGGCAAGCCATATACCACTACCCTTGAGCATAAACTGAGCACTGGGCTAGCTTCGACTCCCATTAATTGGCCTCTTATCGGCGGCATCATAGCTGCGGTGGTGGTCATCGGGGGCGTTGTCTATTTAGTAGTGAGAAGAAAGAGAGCTTAATAGAACGAAGGTTACTAAAAAGACATAAGTGAGAGGGATTAGAAACCTTGCGTAGGTTGCTAATTTGCTTCCTGTTGCTCATATTGCTGAGCATTGGTCTAGTGCCTTTTTCCTCCCCAGTCCAGGCAAATCACCCCTCGGTTAATGCCACTGTTACCGTAGCTCTTACTATCTCAGATGTATCTGTCTCCAACATCGGCTATCACAGCGCCACCATATCCTGGAAAACAAACGGCAACGCCACATCCCAGGTATTCTACGATATTCAATTTCATGCGGGCATAGTTGACTATGCCTACCAGAGTGATGAGAATACCACTCTGGTAACCGAGCACAGTATTCGCTTAACCGGGCTTTCTTCAGGGACTACATATCATTTTCGCGTGAGGTCAGTGGCGGATGGTATCGAGGCTATCTCCTCTGATTATGTCTTCATCACCCGCAGTCCCGCTGCTCCCCCTGCTCCAGGCCCGACTCACTACTACTTAAATATCAATTTCTTTGGGGAAACCTCCAAATGGGGCATCAGCTATGGTGGTTGCTTGCTTGAGGTTGTGAATATAACTTCCAAAGATGGCGAGATAAACATTTGTATCACCAAGGGCACATTTTGTCTGGATAAAAAGGGGAAAAGGCTGAAAGAATTGCTTACAGCAAGGGAGGAAGAAGCACCTCCTCCACCAGCCAACACCACGCTTATTAGACAGGCTTATGACATTTCTCCTGATGGCGCTACCTTTGACCCCTATCTGAAACTCACCCTAGCCTACGAGGAAGAGGATATTCCTGAAGGGATAAAAGAGGAGAACCTTTATATTGCTTATTACAATACTGAATGGGTCCCCCTTGAGTCCATCGTTGATGCTGAAAGCAACGAGGTATCTGCTGAGCTAACCCACCTTGCTAT
>DAOUSX010000157.1 GCA_030627025.1 Dehalococcoidia bacterium | reverse complement strand
TAATCCGTCAATCATTCCGGCGCCCAGAGCAATAATGTTTTTCAGTGCTCCGCTTAGCTCTACACCAACAACGTCATCAGTGGTAAATATGAGGAATCGGGGTGCTCGGAGCAAATCCTTCGCCTTCTCGGCAATGATGATGTCTTGAGCAGCAATTACTGAAGCGGCTGGCAGTCCCTGAGCAATTTCCTTTGCCAGGTTGGGGCCGGAGAGAACGCAGATCTGCTTTTTCAGGAGAGGAACTTCTTCTTCGATTATCTGGGACATTCTTTTGCCGCTCTCTACCTCCAATCCTTTAGCGGCGCTCATTAATATCGTTCTGTTGTTCAGATGATGTTTAATCCGGGTGATGTTTTCCCTGAATTTCTGGGAAGGAACTGCCAGCATTACCAGCTCAGTTCCGTCGGTGGCTTCTGCAATGTTACTCGTGGAAGCATAACTATGTTTCTCGTGGTTTAACTGCTCAGCTTCGCCTTCACTTCTTGCCCACAACGTTACTGTTACGCCGTTATTGCTTAACAAAGTTCCTAAAGTATTGCCCCAGGTGGTGTTACCTATGATGGTGGCTTTAGGCATAGTTTGGCTAGCTTATTTGCTCACCTTTTTCACCCAGCCGCGGCTCTGTGCCTTGCTGTAGCCGTCTTATGTTCCCACGATGCTGATAGATAATCAAGGCTATAGCTGCCAGGCTGTAAGCGAGGTAAATGGGGGTGAGATTATAGGCAATGGTCATAGGTATCAATAAACACCATGTAGCCATAACTGCCATTATTGAGGCTAATGACATATAGCGACTATTCAATGCAGTCACAGCTAGAACCTCGCCACCAAATATAGCTGCAGGGGGGAAAATGGGCAATAATGTTCCGAAGAAGGTGGCTACTCCCCTACCCCCTTTAAACTTTGAGAATATGGGCCAGTTATGTCCTGCCAGCACTGCAAGCGCGGCCAAAACTTGGGCTACCTGCCAATAGTAGATGATTACTCCACCGACACTCAGCACGCCCGGGCCAACAATTACTGCAGCTAGAAGAACCGCTCCAGCAGCTTTGCCGATATCAAGGACTATGGTTAAAATGCCCGCTTTTGTTCCTACAGCGCGCATTACGTTGGTACCACCAATTTTGCCACTGCCGTATTTTGTGATATCAATGCCCTTAGATACCTTGCCAATTATCAACCCGAAGGGGATGGAGCCAAGCAAATAAGCGATGATTACTACAGCAACAAACTCACTGATTATCACTTTGCCACCTTTATCTTTCTACCGCTTTTGTGACTAAATTTGGTGAAATTTAGCTGCAATGGCACGCCACGGAAGCCAAACTTCGAACGGAGCTTCTTTTCTAAATACCTCTGGTATGGGGGGTGAATCAGCTTGGGGTCGTTGACCTGCAAAACAAAGTTTGCTGGTTTCGATTCATCTTGATAAGCGTGAATAATGTGCAACCGTTTTGTACCTACCCGTGGAGGTAAGTGGCTATCCACTGCTTCTTCGATGGCTTTGTTGACTGCTGAGTCTGATAAACGCTTCTGCCTTTCCTGCCATACTTGACAGGCTAGAGGCAAAACACGCCCTAAGCCCTCTCCTGTCTCAGCTGAGAGGTAAAGCATAGGTATATAATACATAAATCCGATCCTTTTTTCCAGCAGTTGTTTGAATTCTCTTTTCTGTGCTTGTGGAATGATATCCCATTTATTGACTAAAAGCACTATTCCTTTGCCTGCTTCCAGGATATAACTAGCAATATGCAAATCCTGAGCGGTAATAAATTCAGTTGCGTCGAGCAGCAGCAGAGCCACATCGCATCGGTTGATTGCTTGAATGGCACGAATCAAGCTGTAGTAATCAATTCCAGCATCTACACGGCCTCTGCGTTTGATCCCCGCAGTATCAATAAGCAAGATGTTCCTGTTATTCCAATTAACTATGGTGTCGATAGCATCACGAGTCGTCCCTGGTGCTTCATGAACGATAGCTCTTTCGTCGCCAATCAAGGCATTTAACAAAGTTGATTTACCCGTATTAGGGCGTCCCACGATGGCTAATTTCACATCTTGGGTCTGTGTAATGGGAACACTTACTGAAGGGACACGGGCCAACACGGTGTTCATTAACTTATCTATCCCGCGATTATGATAGGCGCTGATAGCTAATGGTGTGCCCATGCCTAGGCGGTAGAAATCGCCTACCTTGTTTGTTTGCTGTTCTAAGTCAATCTTATTTACTGCCAGCACTTTCGGTTTGTTAAGTGTGCGTAGCATATCAGCTAGTTCTTCATCAGCAGCAATGACGCCGTCTTTAGCGTCTACCATGAAGATGATGACATCTGCCTGAGCGATAGCTGCTTCTACTTGTTGCTTGACTTTTTGTTGCAGTAAAGAGGGAGGCTCTAATTGCCATCCACCGCTATCAACTACAGTCAGTTCCTGCCCCTGCCAGGTGGTGGACGCAAATATTCGGTCTCTGGTAGTTTCAGGGGAACCACTGGTGACGACAAGGCGTCTCCCTGCCAGACGATTAAGCAAGGTTGACTTACCTACGTTAGGTCGTCCTACAATTGCGACAACTGGTTCTGCCATTTACCTGTTACCCATTGATTCAGTCTGTAAAAGGATTTTGGCTAACAGTGCTTTTTGTAGGTGAAGCCTGTTTTCTGCCTGGTCAAAGACCACTGACCTTGGGTCATCCAATAATCCTGGGGAAATTTCTTCGCCATGATGAGCTGGCAAAGGGTGCATGAATAGAACATCTTGCTTGGCGAAGGATAACAACCTCTCATCCACCTTATAATCGTGAAATGCTAAACGACGTTTATCTGCTTCCGCGTCCTGTCCCATGCTAGCCCATACATCGGTGTACACTATGTCAGCGCTGTTGACAGCCTCTTCAGGGCTGCTGAACAGCTTGATCACGCTCCTGGACGAGGAGGCGAATTTCCTGCCCTGTCCTAATATTTCCTGGTTGATTTGATAGCCTGAAGGGGAAGCGATATGAAAACTCATGCCGGTGAGCGAGGTGGCAAGGAGGAGACTGTTAGCTACATTATTGCCGTCACCGACGAATGCCATAGTTAAACCAGCGAGTCTCCCCTTCTTTTCGTAAATGGTGAGGAGATCGGAGAGTGCCTGGCAGGGATGTTCCAGGTCAGAGAGCGCGTTGATTACTGGCACCTGTGAATGTTTGGCCAGGGAAATCAATGTCTCATGGGAGAAGGTGCGAGCGGTAACACAATCAACGTAACGGCTGAGTACCTTAGCGACATCGGGGACTGATTCGCGCTTGCCTAATCCTACTTCTTGGGGAGATAGATAGATAGCATAGCCACCTAGCTGCTGCATGGCTATCTCAAAGCTTACTCTGGTGCGCAGGGAGGGCTTCTCAAAGAGGAGAGCTAAGATTCTTCCCGATAGTAGATGTGGTGAATCCCCCTCTTTGAAAATCATAGCTTGCTCTATGACTTGTTCAATCTCTTGGGGGCTAAAGTCAGATACTGAAAGGAAATCCTTTTTCATCATCGGCCTCAAAGTGGAGTTTAGTATATCACGCTTGCCAGGTGTTATAATGGATGAAGTGAACGCCAAAAGCAAGGAGTTCGCTCAGG
>DAOUSX010000010.1 GCA_030627025.1 Dehalococcoidia bacterium | reverse complement strand
CCGCTGCCGCCGATGACTCCTATCTTCGCTTGGGGCATAAACCTTCCTCCTTTTGTGGTTTGCTTATTCTAAACAATGTTCTTCAGGTTGTAAATTTATCATCAGGAGTTTTCCACTTGCTATATTATTCAAACTCAGGTTGCTTTGTCTACTTGATCGTGGTACAGTCGGGAAAAGTCTTGGAGCCGAGGTGGGATTTCGCTTTTTTAGAGACGACTTATGTGATTACTGTGGACTTTGTTTTGAACGGTGTCCAGTGTTACAGCTTCCTGTGGAAGAAGCGAAGCAGGACATAAAAGCGCTCATCCGCGGTGATACGAATGCCTCTGTGGCGTTCCAGTGGTGCACTACTTGCAATACGTGTGATCTTATCTGCCCTGCGCGGGCAAGTCCCTACGAGCTAATTCTGGAGCGCTGGCATGAAGAGCACCAATCGAAGGGACTCCCTGCTATCGCCAAGTTTGTTTTCCCCAATGAGCCTGGGAATATATGGTCTTCCGTTAGAGTGCTGATGGAGGAGGATGAACTTTCACTTCTGCATTCCTGGCGGGAGAATATGAATAGTCCCAGGAAGGTGACGCTGCTCACCGGCTTTTATTCCAATCTTGTGCCCTATATTGCCATGACCTCTTTGATTGAGGAGCTAAAGCCAGCGATTGCTGGCATTGAGGGTTTTTGGGGTTGTGCCGGGGATACCTATAAGCTGGGCATGATAAGCGCATCGGAGGAAATAGGCAACATGTTAAACAAGAAGTTCTCCGAGATGAAGATAGAAAAACTTTATTGCTTTATGAATGCTGAGGCGATGATGTTAAGCGATGTCTTGCCTAACAGGTTTGGCATCGATTTTACCTTTTGCAGCCCAGAACCGCTGGACTATTGGATATTGGAGAAATTAAACCGTGGCGAGATAGAAGTGAAGCAGAAGTTGAACATGAAGGTCACCATTCATGATAATTGCTTGTCTAAATATATGGGAGGAAGGGTACAGGGGGTAATGCGGGAAACAGTGAAGCACATCGGTTGTGAAATCGTGGAAATGCAGCATAATAGAGAATTGGCACTTTGTTGTGGTTGGGCAGCTACAATCCCTTCCTTGCACGGCTCCGTTTCAGGTAATCCCCTGCATATGCTACTTTATCTGTTAGACAGCCTGTATCGGAGACTACAGGAAGCGGAGGCAACTGGAGCCGAGGTCATGGTTGTTTCCTGCCCTGCTTGTTACATATTTCTTTCGCTTATAAAGGTATTGACCAACAGCAAAATAGATGTCTACCTTTCCTTGGAGCTAGTGCAAATGGCTGCTGGTGAAGCACCGGTTCATAGAAACGAAAAGCGTGCCTGGGACATAGCTGCAGCCTTCACCAATGTCCTTTTCCGCTGGCTGTTCATTCCTAGAGAGCGCAAACGTTTCTTCCCCAAGCCTATCAAAATGGAGCCAGTTCCTCAGATTAGCTCTGCTGATGCCCGGCGTATTAAGTTTTTTGGTAAGATATACCACAGTGCTGTGATTCAAAATCCGGCTATGAGGGGATTGATTAGTATCACCGTTAAAGCTGCGATTAACCTGTATAGAAGTTCTCTGGCAAGAAAGAAACGAAGGATAACTGGCAAGAGGATTAAGGAGTAGATTTGGACAGAAATAAATTTGACCTTTTTGCCCCGTTCGATGAGAAGAAGTGCACCCTTTGTGGTGAGTGCTTCAGCCAGTGTCCTGTGATGCACTTGCCGATTGACGAGGCAAAGAAAGAGATGGAAAGGCTCATTGCAGGGGAGAAAACCAAATACGTGCTGCAAAAGTGCACCAGTTGCCTTGCTTGCAATCTTATCTGTCCTGAGCATTGCAATCCCACCCAATTGATATTGGACAGATGGCATGAGATGTATGTGCACCAGGGATTTCCTTTAAAGGCGGAGTGGTTTATTCCACACTATAAGCCTAACTTCAGGACCTATGTGCTGGATAGGTTGCCTGAAGAGGAGAAAGAGATGCTTGAGGCGTGGGATAACCTTTCCCCCTGTGAGGAGATGTTTTATCCTGGCTGCAACATCATCACCAGTCCTTACTTAACCAGAACCAGCTTATTGGATGGTCTTGAAATTCGAGGCTCTCTTGATACCTGCTGTGGTGAGATGTATTACCGGATGGGGCTGTTTGAACAAGTAGAGCAGGTAGGCAAAAGGCTGGATAGATATTTTCACAAATTAGGCGTGAAAAGGATGGTCATCCCTTGCACCGCAGGTTACAACATGTTTAGTAATGTTTTGCCTAGATTTGGATTTAAGCCTGACTTTGAGATTCAGCATCTCCTTCCCTGGCTTTGGGAGCGGATAGAAGATGGGAGGATAGAAATTAAGAATAGGCTAGCAATGAAGGTGACTATTCAGGATTCTTGCTATGGCAAGATTTTCGGAGGGGAAATTCTTGACCTTCCCCGAAAGCTCCTGGCGAGGATAGGAGTTGAAGTGGTTGAGGAGAGGTATTCTCGGCAAAACTCTTTATGCTGCGGCATTGCCGCAGGTTTTAGCCCTGAATCAGGTTACAGCCCTACTAGAATTGTATCTTCTACAATAAGGAGCCTGAAGGAAGCCAAAGCAACCAGGGCGGATGCTATAGTGGTATATTGTGCTGGGTGCCTTCAAATGCTTTCTGCAGTGCACACATTCTATCCCACGGGCATGCCCATTTATCATATTCTGGAGATGCTTCAAATGGCGATCGGGGAGAAGCCGGCGAGGCGTCAGAGGCAGAGGGGAAGGTCGCAGCTTCTAGGGACGCTTGTACATCAATCCCCTAAACTTATTTCAAGAAACAAGTTCCATGTTAAACAAATAGCCCAGGAATGGTAAACGATGGAATGCTCAAGCATGAAGGGGAAATATGATTTTTTCGATTATGACAAGTGTTCTTTCTGCGGCATATGCCTGGAGAGGTGCAATTATCTCCATTTCACACATGAAGAATCGGTGGAGGAGATAAAGAAGCTAATTGCCGGAGAAAAGACACGGATACTGGATGAGTGCATTTATTGTTCTGCCTGTAACGCATTTTGCCCTTACGATTGTCATCCCTACGAGCTTATTTTAAACCGTGCCTATGAATCAGGGCGCAAAAATGGCATTCCACTAAAGGCAAAATGGGTCATGCCTCTGCCATATCCTCCCCAGAACTTCAGGTCTGCTCTCGTTCCCTCCATGCCACAGGATGAAAAAGCGTTGATAAGCAAGTGGGAAGCACAATCCTATGACCTTGCCCATGAAGAGATGATGTATGCTGGGTGCAATCTATTAGCTTTGCCTTATCTGGCAAACAGCAAAGTATTTGAAGACCTACCTATATTTGGGAGGTGGGACCTTTGTTGCGGCGAGATGTTCTACAGAGGAGGAGTTTTCGACATTGTGCAGCAGCAGGTAGACAACCTTACTGAATATTTTGCCAGCTCCGAGATAAAACGCCTTGTTTTCATGTGTCCTGCAGGCTACAGGATGTTCAAGGAAGTGCTTCCAGGGCAATTCGGGGCAAAGTTTAATTTCGAGCCGGTATTTCTAGCGCACTGGATACTGGATAGGATGAATAGCGGGAAGGTGAAGGTGGAAAGGGAGCTTGATATAACCGCAACGGTTCAAGACTCCTGTCATGCCAGGATAATGACCCCAGCTGAAGAAATGGAGCCATGGCGTGAGATACTGGGAAGAATCGGGGTAAAAATAGTGGAGATGGAGCACAGTGGGGTAGATGGTTATTGCTGTGGCATGGCTGCGGGGGCCAAACAGTATTTTGGATTGAAGGATATACTCACGAATGCTTCAAAGGCGCTGAAAGAGGCAAAGGCGACAGGGGCATCAGAGCTAGTAACTTATTGCGCTGGTTGCTATCTGACTTCGGGAATGGGTGGCTTATTATCTTACCGAGGCCAACCAACGCGGCATGTCATGGAATATCTCAAATATGCCATTGGCGAGCCTTTTGATACCAGGATAAAGCGAAGGACATTACATACTGTTGCTGGATTGCTGTTGCATGCCTTGATTCCAGGGATTTTTAGGGGCAATAGAACGTATATGCCCGGGTTAAACAAATAGGGCAGGAATGGTATCGATTATAAGCTGAGTTAGCGTTATGGGCCCCATACTATTTGAGATGTATTCCGGCTTTAGGGATATCCCGTGGCGTAGCTTAGGCAATTTCCCTACACCAGTAAGAAAATTGGAGATGTTGGGGGAGGAGCTCGGTTACGAAGATATTTGGATAAAAGAAGATGATAAATCATCGGACTACTATGGGGGGAATAAGGTACGGAAATTGGAGTTCACACTTCCTGATGCGCTTCAGAAAAAAAAGAAAATTATTATGACTTATGGAGGGATAGGAACAAACCATGGTCTTGCCACTGCGATACATGGTAACCGCCTCGGGCTGAATACTCTTTTATTGCTGGTTGACCAGCCAGTTACCACGCATGTTCAAGAAAATCTTCTTCTTTTCCAACATTTTGGGGCACAACTCTGTTATGTCAGAAATACTGCCGGAGCTGTTTCAAAATCAATTTGGCATTTCCTGTCGAAACGCAATATTTATTATCTTCCTCCGGGAGGCTCTTCGCCACGGGGAAGCTTGGGCCTTGTTGCCGCCGCTTTCGAATTAAAAAGACAAATCGATGCTGGAGAGATTCCAGAACCGAAATACATATTTGTCGCCTTGGGGTCTAAAGGGACAATGGCGGGACTCCTTGTGGGAAGTAGGTTAGCCGGTCTGAATTCGACAATAGTAGGTGTTCGCGTTTCATATCGGTGGCTGGCAAATGAGAAAACAACCGCAAATCTAGCTAATAAGGTAGTTGATTTGATGAGGAAATATGATAGAAACGTTCCCGTTATCAGGTTCAGTGGTGAAGATATGTATGTTTTGCATGATTTTTGTGGAGGGGGCTATGGTGTGCCTACCTCTCAAGGAAAGGAAGCAATGGAAATTCTTCAGAAGACCGAGAATGTAAAGTTAGACCTAACCTATACTGCCAAGGCTTTTGCGGCGCTACTGCATTTTGTGAGGACTCAAAAAGACCATGAACATGCCCCGATCCTTTTCTGGAACACTTTTAGTTCGGTGGACCTCACTCCCATTATCAAAGAAGAACACGATTATAATAAGTTACCAAAATCATTCCACAAGTTTTTTAGCAGCAATTTAATCCCCTATATTCAATAAGATAGCATTGAAACAGAGGTTTATTTTCAAAAACTCTCATCGCTTAGCCTTACTTAAAGCAGTTCCAATCACGAGTAACAATAAGCGATAAAAGGCGATGCAATGAAAAAAAGGGCAGATGCAGGAGAATTAGGACTCAAGAAAGAATTAGGGTTAGCGGACGCGGTATCCATAGAGATAGGAGCCATGGTCGGTGCTGGCATTTTTGCCTTAACCGGCATAGCCATAGGGATAAGTGGCTCAGCAGTTCCTATTGCATTCATCATAGCGGCTTTACCCATGGTATTTGCTGTACTCCCGCTTGGTATGCTCGGCTCTGCGCTTCCCACAGTTGGCGGTAGTTTTAGATACCCGAGCAGGATATTTTCTCCGTTCTGGGGATTTATGGGTGTGTGGGGAATCATGATGGGAATACTTTTAGGTGGATTACCACTTTATGCATATACATTTGCAGATTATTTTCAGGTGCTTTTTCCATTTCTGCCAAGAACAAGCATAGCAGTGATTGCGCTAACCTTTTTCTTCCTCATAAATCTCCTTGGTATAAAAATTGCTAGTAAGGTACAGATTGCCATGTTTTTCGTCCTGATAGCGGCTTTATTCACCTATATTTGTGGTGGCATACCGAATATTGACTCTTCCAATCTGGTCCCCTTGTTTCCCAAGGGAATTGGAAGCGTTGCCATTGCCGCAGGCTTCCTTTTCTTTGCTTACATGGGGGCAAACTACATCATAGACCTGGGTGCTGAAATAAAAGATGCTGGAAGAACTATACCTCGCTCATTTGCCCTATCAATCCCCATAGTTATTGTGTTGTACACGCTTATCGGATTAGTTGCTGTTGGTGTGGTTCCATGGGAAATCAGTGCAAATCAACCTTTATCCATATCTGCGGAACGATTCCTTTCCAGTCCACTGGCGATATTCTTCATTGTTGGAGGAGGACTACTGGCTATGGCCACTACTTTGAATGCCACGTACATGTATGGCTCGAGGTATTTCTTAGTTTTAGCTGATGATGAGGTAATCCCCAAGCCTTTAGCTGCAGTGAATAAGAAGTATGGGACGCCTCATTGGGGTCTGCTTGCCATGTACCTTATTTCCTTATCTGCCCTTCCTATAGGAGCGAGTTCACTGGTGATCCTCGGTGTAACTGCATCTATTGGTTCTATCGTCCTTCTTATTCCGATACTTATTGCTGCATATCTATTACCACGCAGGATGCCTGATGTTTATGACAAAGCACCCTTTAGAGTAAAAGGACTCTGGGTCTGGTTACTTCCGAGTTTAGCTATATTGTTTGGTATTTTTTTCATACTCGCACTTGGAATGGAAAGTCCACCTGGTTTTGCTCTCTTCGTAGCATGGATGGTTGTAGGAGTTATATACTATCATGCAAGGAATCGTTATTTGAGAGCGAAGAAGGGGATAGACCTGAATGATATACCAAAGAAGGGCATATGTGGGCATGTATCGCTCACCTTTCTCGGGAAGACCTCGTAAAGAAAAACATTTGGACAAAGCCTGCCAATAATTCCTACCTTCGCTTTTGGAATTAACTTTTTTTGAACTTACGAAACCTGGTTATACACTGGTGCACTTCATACTCGATTTTTTTTGATGGGGGTATTGTCATAAAGCATTGTTTTCTGATAAAGTGGCAAACAAATAAAACGCATAATTAGAAAAGCGAGAGAATTACAGAAGTTCGGGCAATAGATTAGAAAAAGAGTATAACGAACCTCGAAAGCCCGCAGGAAAAAGGATAAAAGTTGGATACTGCTAGACCGGCTGAAGAGACCCAGGCTGTAAGAAAGATAGGCTTTATCGAATTTGTCCTAATCAATACCGGGCTTACTATAGGCTGTGGGACGATGATCTTCGTTCCCATGGCTGCATCGATTGCCGGCCCCAGCGTTCTGCTCGTATTATTTCTCGCCTTCGCCATATCTTTGATTGTGGTAATGAGCATGGCGGAGATAGCGACCATCTTTCCTTATTCCGGCGGTCCGATATCCAGCATACGATATGGCCTTCCGCCTGGGGTGGCCAATCTCCTTTTGATGCTTATGCTTTTACCGATGCTCGCCTTGATTTTGGGAAGTGGCGGAACGGAGAGCCTTTCCTTTGCGTACTATATTAAATACTTAATACCAGCATTAGCTGTCCTTCCAGATGCCATAATTGCATGCCTGCTGGTGGTCGCAGTGTGCGTCATAAACATTCTCGGAGTGAAGATTTTTTCCCGAGCGCAATTTTACTTACTTGGCTTTATGTTCGTCGCTTTGATTATTTGGGGGGCATTGGCGATGCCCCATACTCAGATGGAATTATACCAACAGCCGTTCTTCGCTGAGGGAATAACCCCCCTACTATTTTTGATGGCAGTGGGATTGGCTTATTGGGCATTTGTTGGAACGGAGCTGGGGGGTACACTGGCTGGCGAAGTTAAGCATCCCCTAACCATACTGCCAAAGGGGTTTCTTATTTCCGTTATGCTTGTGTTCTTGGTGAATGCCTGGGTGATCGGCATATCTTTAGGTCTAGCGCCTGCTTCAGTTCTCGGTGATCCTCAAGCACCTGTTGCCCTAGCAACTCAATATGCCGGTGTCGGTGGTTTCGCCATTGCCATGATTGCCCTTGCTGCCGCTGTCGGTATGCATCCTCCAACACTCAATGCCAATCTAAGTGAGACAGGAAGGACCCTTTATGCTACTGGTAGGGAAGGAGTAATACCAGGATGGTTTGGACGTCTGAGCTCGAAATTCAAAACACCTGTTAACGCATTAATATTTGTGGCTATATTATTCTTTGTTGTTATTGCCCCCAATCTGGTCATGATATTGGGCGCCGGAGCATGTGTAGCGTCGCTTGTTCTCTACATTGTGCTGATGCTGTCCATTATTATGCTCAAAAAACGAAAGCCCAACATCGAACGCCCATTTAAAGTACACATGGTTGCTCCAATCCTGGCAATAGTCTTCAGTGCTGCCCTCGCTGTTGGTCTGACATACTATATTGGTACGCAGATAGCTTTAGAGATGGGAGTTTCTGTATTCATGGGGGAAATAATTTCGACAGGCATAGGGCTGCTATTCGCAATATTTGGGCTAGTCATTTACTTCGCCACCAGGAAGAAGATGGAGGCTCCTCCACCTTTCGAAGAATTCAGGGAAAAGATAATGAAAGTGGACGACGATGAAACAATACCTGAGGAGGAGTGGACTGAACTAAGAGCGCCAATGAGAGCGACTGGAGAAGCACTTAAGAAGATTAACCGACAGTATCGCATAATGCTAGCAGTTTGTCTGTCTCTCATCGCCCTCACTGCGGTATTCACGGCTTATCTCTATTTCACTTAATATAAAGGCTGATAGATGCCGAAAGGCGTAGTCACTTTTACCTGGTCTACCTTAGACGCTCTATGTTATAAAGCCCGCTTCCGCCGATCATTTGCGCGTTTATTGACCAGGAGCCAGGGCAATTCGTACGTACAGGCTCTTGTGGGTTATGTGGATCTTTGGTAGAATTCACTGGTGAAAATAAGGAGGTTAGCGACATGAAAGAAGGAGAGAGGGTCCTTAAGTCTGTAGCAATAGATACCGGTGGAACTATGACCGACGCAGTGATCATGGATACCGAAGGGGAATTCACTGTGGGTAAGGCAGTGACCACTCCGAAGGATGAATCACAGGGAATCTTGAATGCAATGGGAAGCGCCTGTGGTTATTGGGATCTTGACTCTGAGAAGGCGATCAAGGATATCGACATTTCGATTTATTCTGGCACCGTTATGGTCAACAGGCTTCTCCAGAGGGAGGGGAATGAGAATATTGGGGTGATAACAAGTGCCGGCTTTGAAGACCTTCACCAGCTTGGAAGGGGTATGCAATGCTGGGCGGGTTTGCCTTACGCCGGAAGGCTGCACGCCCGGGAGCATAAACATCCTGAGCCTCTCGTTCCCCGAGAGAAGATAAGGGGAGTTCGTGAGAGAGTGAACTTCATTGGTGAGGAGTTGATTCCCCTCTACGAGGATGACGTGAGGGAGGCGGTGGAGGAATTACTCGATCTGGGGGTCACTGTTATCTGTGTATGCCTTCTCAGCTCATATAGAGACCCAACCCACGAGCGAAGAGTAAAGGAAATTGCCGAGGATATCATCAAGGAAAAAGGCAAAGATGTCAGTGTGCTGATATCTTACGATGTTGCCCCTATCAGAGGTGAGACGCCAAGATTGAACACCATGATAGTTGAGCAGTACGCTGCTGAACCATCAAGAGAGCAATTACGTAGGATTCAGCAAAGTTTTAGAGAGAAAGGGGCAAAGGCTCCGTTTAGAGTTTTAACCTGTTATGGTAGTACGGTTTCTCCTGAGCATGAGAGGTTAGTCACAACGTTAATGTCAGGACCAATCGGAGGGACTGTTGGCGGTGCATACCTAGCAAACAAATTAGGGATAGCAAATGTAATAGGTGTTGATGGTGGCGGGACAACCTTTGATGTTTCCCTTATATCTGAAAGATATGTTCCTACCAGGTGGGAGAGCATTGTGGGAGGTTTCCTGTTAAATATACCAATGATTGGTCTGAGGTCAATGGCTGCCGGGACTGGTGCATATCTAAGATATAATAAGATAACCAAAAGACTGGAATACGGGCCTGATTCCGCGGGATATCTGGTAGGAGTTTGCAACGAGAAAGCCAACGTCCAGACTGTGACGGCAACCGATTGTGCCCTTATTTTAGGATACCTTAATCCTGATTACTTCATTGGAGGTGATATACCGTTAAACAAGGATAGAGCATTTAAAGCCGTCAAGGAGCAACTTGCTGACCCGGTGGGCAAGGAACCATATGAGACTGCCAAGGGCATGCTCGACCTGATCCAGCTAGACCAAGCGAGTTTTATAACAGGGATAGTTGAGGGGATGGGCTATCGCCCCGAGAATTATGTTCTGTTATGTTATGGCGGGGGAGGTCCTCTTCAAGTCGCCGGTTTTACCAAGGGGATGAACTTCCAGGATATCCTGATCCCTTCCTGGGCTGCCGCCTTCTCAGCATTTGGATGTGTATGTGGTGATTATGCTTACCGCTATGAGAAGAGTCTGGACCTCATATTGCCGCCAGATGGGAGTTTCGATGCTATTGTGGCTATGTCCAGCACAGTGGGCTATGCCGAATTGAAAGAAAGGATTTGCAAAGAGTTTGAGCGGGATGGCATGAATCCAGAGGAAGTAGAATTCAGACCGTCTACCAGGTTGCAATATATGGGAATGCTCGATGATCTGGAGGTTGATTCACCCTCTGATACGCTGGAAGCAGGGGATATGAAAGAGATTACAAGCAGGTATGACAAGCGCTTTGAGGAGATATTTAAAAGAGGTACGAAGAGCCCTGAGCTTGGATACGCTATCACAAAGCTAATAGGAGTTGGTGCGATGCCCGTGGTGAAACCGGAGATTCCTTCCTTCGACCTAAGTGGGGAAAAGCCAGACGAAGCAGCGGCGAAAGGCAAAAGAGATATCTACTGGGAAGGGAAGTGGTATGAGGCATCACTGTGGGAGTGGGATCTGCTAAAGCCCGGGAATAGAGTGAAGGGACCTGCAGTGATAGAATCTCCGGTCACGACCCTATTGCTTCCTCCAAATTCAGAGACATATCTGGACCAGTACAAGCTCTTTCACTTGAAAATTAAATAGGGGGGTTAGTACAAATGAAAAAAGGAAAACCAATAGGCTGGAACGGAAAGACTCTCAAGGAGATGATCCAGGAGAGCGAGCAGTTGTTCAAGGAAACGGGGAGGTATTACGGGATAGATAAATTGGAGTTGAAGGAGAAGGACCCGTTTAAGTATGAAAGAGCTTATGCCAGGCTGAGGGGGGCTAGTGAATCTGCCTGGGAGACTGCCTTGCATGTAGCTGCCTCTCCAATCGTGAAGGAAATTGGAGAGCTCTGTTTTGCTCTGTACAGTCCGGAGGGAGATTCAGTTGTCGTCTCTACTGGAATCATGGTCCATGTGCACACGATGAGCGAGGCTATAAAGTTCATAATAAGGGAGAACTACGAAGAAGATGTTGGCATCAATCCCGGAGATATTTTTCTTAACAACGACTGCCTGTGCGGGAACGTTCATACCAGCGATGTCCAGACGCTCATTCCCATTTTCTGGGAAGACGAGCTTGTTGGCTGGGTGGGGGGAGTGACTCATCAAGTGGACATTGGAGGCATTGTCCCCGGCCACGATCTGACATGCACTGTTGAGCGCTTTGATGACGGCGTCCACTATACGTGTCTGAAGATAGGCTCCAATGATCAAATATGGAAGGACCATATGATCGGTGCCAGAAGGGCTGTGCGAACTCCTATGTTCTGGGAACTGGATGAGAAGTGTAGGTTGTCAGGATGTCTGATGATAAGGGATGCGACCCTCGATTTCATAAAAGATGGGGGAATAGAGTACTACAAAAGATTCATTCGGGAGGCAATAGAGGATGGGAGGAGAACTTTCATTGCCCGCGTCAGGCAACTTTTGATTCCCGGAAGGTATAGAGCTTTATCATTGATGGGTAGCAGCACGGGGCCCATTCAGTTGAAACCCCAGGCAACCACAGAAGCATTGTCCAATATGCCGCTAGAGCTTATAGTTGAAGGTGATGGCGGCTTATCGCTGTCCTTCGATGGCTCAAGTGCCGCAAAACGATTTGCATTCAACTGTGGGATAGGGGCGATGGAAGGGGGACAGTGGGTTCTGCTGACTCAGTGCATCATTCATCGTGATAAAGTAAACGATGGGGCTTACCTGGCTGTGGATAAGGACTATCCCCCGGAAACCTGGTGCAATCCAACTGACCCTTATCTATCCTATAATAACCCCTGGGGTCTCCTGAT
>DAOUSX010000129.1 GCA_030627025.1 Dehalococcoidia bacterium | reverse complement strand
GTAGCTATGGATGCTTCGAGGTGTGCCTTGAGGCTCGGAGCTGAAGAAGTACATCTCATTTACCGACGTTCTGAAGTGGAAATGCCAGCAAGGGCTGAGGAAAGGGAGAATGCTAAAGAGGAAGGAGTTATTTTCAAGCTTTTGACAAATCCTGATCGTTTTATCGGGGACGAACAGGGCAAGGTCAGGGCAGTAGAGTGCTATGAAATGGAGTTGGGTGAACTCGATGAGAGTGGGCGGCGGCGACCAATTCGGAAGCCGGGAACTGAGTTTACAGTGCCTGTTGATACCGTGATCGTTGCCCTGGGCAACAGACCTAATCCGATTGTCCCTTCAACGACTGAGGGACTTGAACTTACCAGCTGGGGCACGGTGAAAGCTGATGAGGCTACAGGAAGAACAAGTAAGGATAGAGTGTGGTGTGGAGGCGATATGGCCACTGGAGCGGCTACGGTTATCAGTGCTATGGGAGCTGGCAAGCGAGCCGCCGCGGATATCAATGGTTATCTCAACCGGTAGGCTTGTTTAATCTTCGAGCTGAGTTCTTCCTTCCTCGATTAACTGTAGATACTTGGACTTGATCCGCGCCGCCTTTGAAGCCTGACGGTCTACCTCATAAGGCTCGCCCATAAAAATCTTTCCGTATTCCTCGGTTTCCCCTTTTGTGGGGTCATCGAAGTAGAATAACTTCTGGCGAGCTTCTATGATCCCTAAATCGAAGGGCATGGTGAAGTAAAGGTCAGCAAGTACCCTTTCTATTCCCGATGCATATAATGTTCCCCAGCCACCTGCCGTGCCCGATTGGTATTTACTCACTGGAAGAAGGCTTAACAAATTCGCCATGGTGAAGCATGCCGTGTCTCTGGAAATCTTAAACGGTGTCACGCTGATCAATAAATCGCTGCGTAAAACTACGTTAGGTATCCAGAAGGTGGGCGTGGCGAAGAATTTGGATAGAGGATTTTCCACCTCCACGAAAATGGAATCTTTGGTATCAAGCAATAGCACATTATGAAAGTTGTATCCTAAAGCGCTATATACGGGATAGATTGGCTCACCGCTTGGAGTTGCATCAGCAATGATGATGTCAGCGCCGCTCACCTTCCTGATGCCTTCGATGATGGTATTAAGTATTTCGGGGCTGGTGGTGGCCGGGTATGGCGTGGGATAGCTGGCACAGGGTTTGATTAAAATGCGCCTTGCCCAAGAAATTTCTCTTGGTGGTGTGAAAATGAATTCGGAATCTTTAACAATCACTGGTCGTCAACTCCAGGAGAATATGTTGCCAATGGCAGAAGCTTGATTATGAAGCTGGTGGTAACACGATAATTTCAGCCTCAGCAGGCAACTTCCCGGCTTGAAATTCTATCTCGCTCTTATCCCACTTTTTCACCCTTTCTTTGCCTTCGAGGAAAGTATTGACATCGCTTATAGGATAGGCACATTTAGGCGTCTTGAAATGCATGGGGATTATCACTTTAGGCCTCAATTGAGTGCACACCTGGGTTGCTTCGGCAGCATTTATGGTAAAAACGCCACCTACGGGAATGAATAATATATCCACGTTACCAACTGAGGCTATTTGCTCCTGGCTCAGCAAATGCCCTAAGTCTCCTAGATGGCAAAGTCTGATGCCGTCGACGGTAAAACAAAATACAGTATTATCTCCCCTTTCCTTTCCCTGAGATCTGTCATGGTAGGCGGCAATGCCTTTAAACTCGATACCACTGACATTCTTGATGCCGCTACCTTTGACTATCTGTGGTTGTCCTTGCACCGCTGAAACATTGTTATGGTCACCGTGGTCATGGCTTACGATGACGACGTCAGCGCTTTCCTTGATGGGAGCGTAATTAATGCCTACGCCGACTGCATAGGGGTCGGTAATGAACTTTGTTCCCTTCTCAGAGGTAATCAAGAAACAGGAATGACCCAGCCACTTTATCTTCATACTAACCCTCCTTGCTTAGCTAGTGATAAAGCCAATTCGGTCAGTGTCCTTACACCTACTCCAGTCGCTCCTTTCACTGTATAGCCGCTTTCTTTATTGCTGGAAGCAGTGCCAGCTATGTCAATATGCGCCCAGGGAACATCATCAATGAACTCAGCCAGGAAAAGAGCAGCGGTGATAGCCCCACCGTATCTATTCCCGGTATTTTTAATATCGGCGATGAGGCTTTTGTTCTGTTCCTTATATTCCTCGGGCAATGGCATTTGCCACATCTTTTCTCCGGTTTTGTTAGCAGCTTTGACAATTTCATTCGCTAATCGCTGGTTATTGCTAAAAAGTCCACTATAGCCAGTGCCCAGGGCAACTCGACAGGCACCGGTTAAAGTAGCCAGGTCTACCAGTGGAGAGAGGCTCTGTTTCACGGCATAGCTCAGTGCGTCAGCTAAGATAAGCCTTCCCTCAGCATCGGTGCTTATTATTTCTATAGTTTTGCCGTTCATTGCCTTCAATATGTCTCCAGGCTTGAGGGCATTGCCGCTGGGCAAGTTCTCCACTGCTGGAATTATAGCGGTGATGTTGATTTTGCATTTTAAGTGAGCAATGGCAGCCAATGCTGCCATAACTGCTGCGCCGCCTGCCATGTCATCTTTCATCTCACCCATGCCCTCTGAGGGTTTAATGGAAATTCCTCCAGAATCAAATGTTACTCCTTTGCCCAAAAAGCCAGCAGTGTTCCGGGAATCTGGATTACCTTTGTAGCCAAGAGTTATCAACTTTGGTGGCTGGCTGCTTCCACTTGCCACCCCCAAAAGTGCTCCCATGCCCATCGCTTCCATATCCCTGGAATCGAGAACCTTGAATTCCAAATCATATTTGTTGGCTGTCTCTTCAGCTATTTCAGCCATTCGAGCAGGGGTCATCTGGTTAGCTGGCTCATTCACCATGTCGCGGGCAATTACGGTGGCTTCTGCCATTATCTTGCCATTTCCAATGCCACGGCTGACAGCTGTCAGCTGAGAGCTGTCGCTTATTACTAACATTTCTGCTATCTCTTCATATTCAGGCTTTTTATACCTGGTGAAATTGTAAAGGCCGAGAAGGCTGCCCTCGGTAATTGCTTCTGCGGAATCCTGTGGTTCAATGCTGCCTGTGCCCGCCCCGTGGAGTATTGTAGCCACACTGTGACAGTTTGATTTGCGTAATAAGCGGGAAAAATCACCGGTTACTCTACGTACTTTGTCTAGATTGAACTCTTCTTTTTTGCCCAGTCCTGCCGTAGCCACTATCCTGGCGGGCAACTTGCCAAGCGTATGAATGAGGGTAACTTCTCCAAGTTTGCCCTTAATCTCGCCCTGGTCAATAAGCTGGCTTACAGCTCCGTCTAGAGCTTTATCGACAGCAGCGGTGGCTCCACCGGGCTGTTTCACCTCCTCAAAAAGATTTACCACCAGTGCATCGGCCTGTATCTCGGTTATATCACCAACTACAGCCTTAATTTCCATTGTCCTTCGCCTTGAGCCATATAAAATCTCTAACGAAACTATTATTCTAACCTATTTGGGTGTAATAATGAAGGGGGGTAATCCCGGCGGGATACCAGATTGCTTCGGCACTGACGTGCCTCGCAATGACGGAAGGGTGTCATTGCGCCCTTTTCTATTGTCATTGCGAGCCGAAGGCGTGGCAATCTTACCCTCCCCTGTCATTGCGAGCGGAGCGAAGCAATCCCACAAAAGCGAAATCCTAAATCCGAAATACTAAACAATATCAAATGACCAAAGGGGTTTTGAATTTGAATATTAGGATTTGTTCAGGATTTAGTGCTTTGAGTTTAGAGCTTCAACTTGAGATTGCTTCGTCATCCCTTACTTCGTTCGGGATTCCTCGCAATGACAAAGGGGAGTCATTGCGGTGAGCCAGAGCCCTGAGCCCTTCGCCTCTTGTCATTCTGAGGGAGCAAAGCGACTGAAGAATCTCACTCAGGGTAAACTCAGCGAAGGGGAAGCGTGGCAATCTCGGGAAAGCAAAACTCAAAAGTCAAAATGCAAAATAACAGAGCAAGAGAAAGTCAAAAGGCAAAAATCAAAGAGCAAAAATAAAAAACAGTCAGTATGAAGCTGATAGCTGATAGCTGATAGCTACTACAGTTCCTTGTCTTTGCTATCTTCCTGGTGGTAACATAAATTTCTGGCGGGCCGCTAGCTCAATTGGAAGAGCAGCTGACTCTTAATCAGCAGGTTCAGGGTTCGAGTC
>DAOUSX010000059.1 GCA_030627025.1 Dehalococcoidia bacterium | reverse complement strand
TGATTTCATCCTGTTCCTCCTGCCAAGCTTTGTCTCTGTAACAATGTTAGCTTACTTGACCCTGGGCAACAACCCACAAAACTACTGCTACTGTGGCAACCAACAAGATGGCTGTTTGTGTAGCAACAAGAAGATGGCTTCAGTAATAATGGGTTGTAACCTACAACTCCAACGCTCCAAAGGCTAGATTTTTGGCTCTTGCCGAAATATCCTCGACAGTAAGGCTAAACAACTCATTAGTGTTGACCTCAAAATTCATAGAATAGATTCTCTGCCCGGAATAGTCTATCCAGCTATTGATGGAGTTGTGCAACCGCACATGAGAGTGGAACTTGTCAACAAAAGCATTTCCAAATCTATTATTGATTTCCTTACGCTTATTTTTAAAGTGCTGCCATCGGTCTACGTTTGGCGGCATGCTGATGACTCTTGGGTGGATCTCAATATGGAACCCTTTATGCCCCGTGAATAATATTCGATAATCCTCATCCTTCAGATTAGAACAGTATTCGTTAATCAGCGAGCGGGTGTCTTCGAGAGCCTTACCAAGGTCCGCTAAATAACCCCCGTCTTTTTCAAAGGTTCGGTCTATATCAAGCAAAAATGGACCAATTATTTCTTCACCGTCGGTATCAGTGCTGAACAATGCAAAGCTTCTGAAGACGTTAATACTCTTGAACTTCGCTTTCCACTGGCTGATGAATTCCAAAGAATATCTCCTCCTGCTCTGTAACATTGGACATGAGAGCGGTCCCTTATTTGTGTTGGGCTCATCCGAATATGGCTCCTGGTGGAAAAGGTCTATATATCCATATCGTCTGACTTCTTCAGGTGAGAGCCACCAAAAATCAGTATTTAGCATTCTGTCATTCCATACATTGACCGTTTACGTCAACACTTCCTTGGTGAATTTTATGCTTGGATAGGAGGAGAGACAAGCTTCACTGGGTTGATCAAACAAAGTGATCTTTTGTGTTCAACCAACAGAAGTGCCATAATAAATGAACGCCATAGTTACAAAACAGATGTCCGTGTAGTTACTATGGCATCTTCTGAGAATCGTTCTGTGCGTTTACCATAGCATCTAATAATTCATCGTTTTGTTACCTGACAGTGTGCTCAGTTGCGGGCTGGGGGCTTTATTGCTGCAATTACCTTTGATGAAAGCTGTGGTGCTAGGTAATCAAGCTGAAAGCCAGTTTAAAAGTTCTACCTATTGTAACCCTATCTCCTCTCCCTGGAGGATATAATCTACCTCTTCCTGGATGGGATTTATCTGGGGGTAAGGAGTAATAGTTGGGAGAAGGAGGCAGTTTTGGTAGCCCATGGGATAAATCGGGGAGCTTAGATATTTAGTAGCTAAGGCTATGAAAGTCGTTTTTCCGGTTACGCCCCTTCCTGTAAAAACAATTCTCTTAGCCATGTTGCACATAGTCTTATAGTTTAAAGATTTGCCCTACCTGACAAAGAAATCTGGTCTGAAGGGGTCCCATCTGCTCACTAGCCGATCAGACGTAGGCTGAGGAAACCTTTCCTTGAATATCCGGTAGTAATATAGCTCCTCTATAGAGGATAACCTTGGGTTATTCTCTATTAGGTTGTGCTCCAAAAGCTCGCTGCTAGAAACATATCTCTCAGCTATTGTGCGCATAATCCCCGCTACACCTGAACCTTGTGCAAAAAACCTTTTTGTCTGGTAGATGATATGTTTGGGTAAACGATCATGGAATCCCTGCCGTAGAATCCACTTTCCAGTTTGTTCCGGACCATGAATTTTGCAATCTAGCGGTATCTTCAAGCAAAAATCAACCACCTTTGAGTCAAGAAAAGGTGTGCGGGCTTCTATGGAATAAGCAGCTGCCAATCTGTCTAACCTTTGTAATGCTGTGTTATGGGCAACATTGATAAGCTTATCCACCACACTGGCAACTTCCTCTTGGTTTTTTGCTTGTCTAAACTGGCCATCATATCCTCCGAGAAATTCATCTGCTCCCTCACCGGTGAGAACACAATTAGTATACTGGCTGGCAAAGCGTGAGCCGAGAAAATTAGCCAACGCCCCGTGAACACAACTTTCCTCAAAGCTCTCCATATGATAGATAGCCTGGGGCAGTATCTCGCTTATATCCCTTTCGGTGAAGATGTATACATTATGCTTCATACTCAGCCAACTGGTTACATCTTGAGCGAGTGGAAGGTCTTGCCCATCCTCCAGGCTTACCGTAAATGCCTCGATACCTGGCTTTATCTCTTTAGCAATGCAGGATATTATGCTGCTGTCTAAACCACCACTTAAGAAAATCCCTCCTACAGCGCCATCCTTCATCCGTTTTTCTACCGCCTCTTCCAGTAACTGGACAAGTACCTTCTTGGCCTGCTGGGGGCTCTCAAAATCGGGAGTTGTTACCACCTCAGGGGCATATTTCTGGAACCCAAGCTCACAGGAGTAAACATAACCAGGCGGAAATTCTTTAACATCATCAACTATATCAAATAGCCCCTTTGCCTCAGAAGCAAAGCATAATTTCCCATCGCTATACCCATAGTAGAGAGGTCTCACACCCACAGCATCACGAGCCAGAATCAACTTGCCTTGGTCAGCTATAGCACAGGCAAAGTCTCCATCTAGCTTCTTGGCAAACTGGGAACCAAACTTGTTATAGAACTGCAGCAAATTCTCTGCATCGGTGAGGGTTGGTTTCTCTGAATTATATATGCGTCCATCGAGGACCACTGCACGCTTTTCATCACATGCATGATGCGAGCCATCCTTCGATTGTCCCCCCACGTTTAGCTCGCAGCATGCTAAATTTAACTCTCCCCCTTGCTGTATCCAAGTTTCATGCTGACCTCTATGCTTAATCCTCTCGGTGATGTTATCTAACTCACCGTTGTCAGCACCTTGAATCCCAGCAATTCCGGCCATAATTACTCTCTTCTAAATCGAATAATCGAAGTAACGCACTTGAGTTATAGTTTCGCTTTTTGAAAATTCTCAAGCACCTTAATGGCGTGAAAGCCGTCGACGCAATAGGCATCCGCTTCTATCTCCTGAGCATACTCCTCAGAGACCGCCGCTCCTCCAATTAAAACCTTGACTTTGTCCCTAAGCCCATTTTCTTTCAGTGCTTCAATTGTCTTCCCCATAGCTACCATCGTGGTAGTCAGCAAAGCAGAAAGGCCGAGAAAATCAGGCTTATATTCTCTGACAACCTCGACAATCTTCTCCGGAGAAACATCGATGCCCAAGTCCTTTACCTCATAACCTGCTCCCTTGAGCAAAATAGCCACGATATTTTTACCAATATCATGGATGTCTCCCTTCACCGTGGCTATGGCGAATTTTCCCTTGGTCATAGTGCTTGGCCCATCGAGATATGGTTTTAGAATATCCATAGCTCCACTTACTGCCTCGGCAGAGGCCAACATGTCTGGGATAAAATATTCCTTTGCCGCAAACTTATTTCCTACAACCTGTATCCCTGCGGTTAAACCTTGCTTGATTATTATTTCTGGAGCGATATCGCTTTCCAACGCTAACTGCGCTAACTCCAACACTGCGGGGGTCCCGACCATATTCCCATCTGCTCCTTCATCATCCTTAGTCCTTCTACCCTGGATAACATTTTCCTTAAGTATGGCAATTATGTCTTCCTTCATTGCTTCCTCCTTTCTTCATATACATCCAGCCGGGGCAATATTCCAGGTATCTCTTGGAATATTTTACTGGTGGTAGCTGAATCTATATGTTCTACAGGTTGTGAGATAAGTCGCTTCATCCTCTCATGGGCTAGCACTAACACGTTATCTATCTCTCCTTCTCCCTCAAAGGGATAAGGTAGCGAAACTCGCCCGCTACGTAACATATGACGAATATAGCGGATATATAGCTTCTGTGGTGTCCCCATCACCTCTTTTACTTGCGTTAGGGAGACATCTACCTCTGCCTGGCTAATTCGCGGAGGCCTTAGAAAGAACTTAATCATCTGGAAGTGGACATCATCCAAAACAGCCTGTAATGGACAGAAGGTAGCATTCCCAGCAAGCAGCCCATAAGCACAATGCAAGTATTGCGGCCCGCTTAACGTGACTACGATGTCTGAGAACAACCTTTCTATCAAGGATTGTATTCCGGGTATTTTTGCGTCGCAAACACCTGCAGTAGAATAACAAGGTAGGTTGTACGATCGCGCCATTTGGACGCAATCGATGTTATATTGACTGGACTCGGGAGCACCGTAGGAATCGCTAAGGTTATCCAGCCGAGCTCTCACAGGCACGCTTCCATAAAGCACCGGTGTCCCCTTATTTACCAGTTGGCTTAATGTTATGCCAGCCAAAACTTCAGCATTCAATTGGGCCACAATGCCATCCTCTTTAATAGGAGCTGTGGTTCCGCCCTGAGGCGAAATGGCAATTGCTACTGGTAGCCCTCTTCGAGAAATTTCAATCAACGTTTGACTGGAATCATCAATGAATTGTAAAGGGCTTTTGACTAAGCAAGTGATAAAGGAAATAATGGGGTTTTCCTTAAGTTCCTCTTCTCCTCCCACTATTAATTTTGCCATATTTATCACATTATCCAGTTGCTCCAAACTAGTTAGCCCTGCCATCACATGCTTAGTGGTGTTATTTAAAGAGGCAAAGAATTTGTTAACATCTTTATTATCTTCTGTGATGTCTTCGTCCTGGATATTCACGGGGCGAATGAAGGCATCCAAGCTTTCCAGATGCTCACATAGGTGAGCCGCTTGACAAAGGTCTAAAACAGTGCCACGCCGCGGGTGAAATTCGGGCACCAGAGTCTCAATACCAGGGTTAGATTTCTTCACATAAGTTTGAAAATCGACATCAAGCCAGATATTTGTTTCCGAGCCGGAAACGAAGAATACCCTTGGTTCTGCACCATTCAGGAAAAGGCTGTTATCCTTGTTCCTGGCACCTAACTTGACTATTTTAGGTGCGCTACTGATGGCTTGTAGAACGAGTTTCTCTGGTATTCTTACCAACCAGCAGGGGTTATCGGCGGATGTTATTGGCGTAACTTCTGCGCCGTTGGCACGGAATATCTCTGCCGCCTCGCAATTAAAAGATATTATGCCAGGGTCATTCAGAATTTGCATGGAGGCATGGTGAATTTGCTTGATCTGCTCTTCGGTCATCCGTTCATATGGAGAATGAACCAAAATTCCTTCTCTCGCCATTTTCAATAAATCCTAAACAATCTCAAAAATCTAAATTCCAAACTCTTAGGATTTCAGATTTAGTGCTTCTCCTGGTATAGCCCCATTCGGTATGCCTTTAAATATTTTTTGCAATGGGTATCCTTCCCTAACAGCATTTCTCCTAGCTCAATGCTACCTATAGTGTTGCTGTGCAGTGGATTCACAATTACTGAGTCTAGGCCGACATATATGAGCATTAACAGAAAGGCATCGTTTATTATTGATCGCTGGGGTAAGCCGTAGGAGATGTTGCTCAAACCAACGACAGTCTTAGCTTTAGGATACCTTGCTTTGATTTGCTCTAAAGTCTTTAAAGTGACTTGTCCTTGAGTGGTGTCTACTCCAATAGGTAGCACCAGCGGGTCAAAATATACTTTCTCAGAGGGAATGTTATAACGGCTCAAACCTTCCAGAATTAGGTCACATGCCCTGATACGCTCCTCTACTCGTGATGGTATACCATTGTCATCCATAGCTAAGGCAATAACATCAACCTGATACTCAGCTACTAAAGGGCCTATAGCCTCCAATCTAGCTTGCTCGGCATTAACTGAGTTAATTATTGCCACGCGATTGCTTCGCTCCGCTCGCAATGACATCCCTTGTTCTAATCCTGCCTCAATCACCTCAGGGTTGGCACTATCCACAACTATAGCCTTATCGGTGACTTTACAGATAATATCAATTAACCATTTCATATCCTCAATTTCCTGCCTGGTAGACCCTTTACCCCCACCCACATTTACATCGAGGTAATCTGCATTCTGAGCGCAACGAAGAATCAACTCCTGAAAAAAAGTGCTATTACGTGTTCTTATTGCTTCTGCTACCCTTCTGCTACTAGCGTTTATATTCTCACCAATGATTAACATATATCAGCTATCAGCTTAATGCTGAGTGCTCCTCACATTACGCCGGGAATTTCGGTTAATACG
Organism: Dehalococcoidia bacterium; assembly: GCA_030627025.1. Taxonomy (GTDB): domain Bacteria; phylum Chloroflexota; class Dehalococcoidia; order GIF9; family AB-539-J10; genus CG2-30-46-19. The sequence continues at coordinate 419 of DAOUSX010000059.1, read as the reverse complement.
CTGCTTCTCACATAAGCGGGCAAGCTATACCCGGGTTTATCCAAAATTTCTTCCACTCGTCCCTTTGCCTTCTGAAATATATCCTTACTCCCTTGTTTTTCCCATTTCTCTCTGGATTTCCTATTACTTAAAGTAGGTGCATAGTGCTCTCTTCGCATGTAAGTTCTGGTATGTCGATTGGCAACAAAATGACCGCCGGGGCCTGCTTCTCTCAGTGCATCGAAAGCTAAGGTTTCATCATTTACCTCTATTCCCCGTACAGCACGCATTGTCATTCCCAATATCTCATTATCAATCACAAGTTTTTCATAGCTCATAGTGAGGGCAAATTCCATCAACCCGGCGGCATCATGGATGAAGTTGGCACCAGCCAGAGCACAAAGCAATGTTGTGATGGAAGATTCATAACCACACTGAGC
>DAOUSX010000018.1 GCA_030627025.1 Dehalococcoidia bacterium | reverse complement strand
TTTATCGGGTGATACCATCTTATTCCCGCAAGGGCACTCGTAATAGAACACATAGTGAGGATTGCTCTTGCTGTTCACCGAGTGGGATTTTGCTCGATAGCGTCTGCCGCATAAGCCACAGATGACATGACCCTGGAGCCAGTAAAAACCTATGGCTGGGCGGCGAGGGTTTGACCCATTTAGTGCTACCTTTTGTTGAATGGCATCAAATTCAGGCTTGCTGATTATTGCCGGCGTAGCCCCAGGGATTTCAACCCAATCCTCCCTCGGTCTGCGAACGAGCTTTCCACGCCCTTTCTTGACGCCACTACCGTCCTCATAAACGTAAGTGAAGGCGTAAGTTATGCCTGCGATAGCAGGGTTAGTCAGTATTCCCCGGATGGTGCTTTGCCACCAGATTCCTTTCCCTGAGCAGGTGGGGACTCCCAGGGAGCGCATCCGCCGGGTTATCTCGTTAAGTCCCACCTCCTCGTAGAGCAGCCAGTCCTTCCACTTCCGTATCCATTTAGCCTCATCCTCGTTGATATAGCGGACTCCCTCTCCCTCGCCTTTGCCGGCGACGTAGTGGTAGCCGAAGTGCCTTGTCCTGTTGCCTGGTATCCTACCATTGGCTACCCTGGTCCTTCTACCCCGCATGGTACGCTCTCTTATCTTTTCCGCTTCCAGCTTTGAGGCAAAGCCCCGGATGTAGCTAATCAGCTTGCCTAGCTCAGAGCTATCCACCGTCTCAGTGACGGCCTCAAGGGTAACACGGTGCTTTTCCAGCTCTTGGGTGAGTATGACGCCATGCGTGGGGTCGCGTGATAGCCGGTCAAGGCAGTAAACCACCACCACATCAATTTGCTCATTTCTTATCAGCTCCCGCAGTTCGTTTAGCTTTGCCCGCTCTAAGGTCAGTCCGGAGTATGCCTCACTAAACCGATAAGCTATGTCATACCCCTTGTCCTGGCAGTAGTTGCGGCAAGCCTCTAGCTGCGTCTGTAAGCTAGTGCCTTCGGATTCTTGATTGTCCGTTGATACCCGGCAATATATTGCTGCTCTCATACCGGCCTCCTTTGTTTTTTGTTGCTACTCCTTTTTCCTAGGTTCACATCTTATTGTCTAAAATAGCTTGAGCTGTCCTAACCCAGTCTTCATCAAAATAGCGAACACGCTGAACGCCTGTCTCATCAGTGTAGGTGGGCTGCGGGAAGATGCCTAGCTCGATGCGATGGTCAAACTGAAACCGACTGAGCCCCAGTCTTTTACGCACTTGGGTAGCAGTGAGGTATTTGAAAGCTAGTTTTAACTTTGGAGTTGGCATAGCATCATAAGCCTAGCACATCGCTGACAGTTTGTCAAGTCGCCTGAGTGGATTCTTGGGAAAATTTTATTCCAAAAACAAGTCTCGCATTACCTTGCACAATGGCCCTTGTCAGGAGTAATAGTTGTTTCTACGCCAGATGTCCGATTCTGCTCGGGATGGGCAAGCAGATGCTGGGAAGTATTGACATTTGTAGGGCGAAATGTTAGGCTTAATAAAACTTGACCAAGAGAGGCGAGTCGTGGCGTTCAAGCAAACCAGGAAGATAGTAAGGTACGGCAAGAGTTCCAGTGGCATAGTCCTTCCCAGAGAATGGTTAGATTACTACGGGCTGACTCAGGGGGACGAGCTTATAGTTCTAGGGAACGAGGTATTGATAATTACCCCGAAGCAGCTTGAGCAAAACGCTCGGGAATTGATAGAGCAGTCTAGAACGATGAAAGCAAGTGGGAAATAGGTAACAAATCGTATGGATGCAGTTGGCAGCCGCTTAATTGAGTTCAGAAAGGAGTTCAGGGATTCTGGAGAGCCCCTGAGAGTTAGTTTCCGCTCCCTCTGCTCCGAGTGGACATGGGCAAAAAGGTCGGAAGTTTATACCCACCTCATGCACAAGTATCCAGCCAAGATATTGCCTTATATACCCATTTTCTTTCTCTCAACCGATTCTTACGCATCTCCAACCGATTGCGTCTTTGATAGCTTTGCGGGCACAGGAACGGTGCTGTTGGAGTCAATTGTCCATCCACACTTCAAGCGAAATGCCCTGGGGGTGGAGATTAGCCCCCTTGCTAGGCTTATTGCAAAAGTGAAGACAACCCCCTTGGACATAACACGGCTCAGGAAAGAGGCGAGGGACCTCGCTGCCAGAATTAAGTCCTTTTCAGGAGACGTTGAAGTACCGGAATTTCCCAACCGGGACTTGTGGTTTCCGCAACGCATACAGCTTGAACTTGCCAAAATACGGAGGTGTATAGAGGAGGTGGAAAACCCTGATTTCAAGGACTTCTTCCTCGTTTGTCTCTCCTCCATCATTAGGGATGTGTCCTTGGCTGACCCGAAGATTGCCCCACCGGTGGTCCTGAAGCCTGAAAATTTCTCCAACAATCCCGACAGACAAAAACAGGTTGAAGCATTACTCAGGAAGAAGAAGTGGGCAAGACCGTTTGGCTATTTTAGGAGAAGTGTTAGCAGAAACATCAAACGGGTGAAGTTGCTATCCGATGTCGAGGAGATAGTCTCTAAAAAGGTTAGTAGTACAATCATTTGGGATGACGCCCGGCAGCTGAAATACGGGCAATTGCTGGCGAAGGGAATGATTGACAAATCTGATGCCAAGGAGGTGGATAATGGGAGCATTGGGTTGGTCATAACATCGCCACCCTACATAAATGCACAAAAGTACCTAAGGACGACGAAGTTCGAGCTGTTTTGGCTGGGGCTTATTGGGCAGGATGATGTTGTTGATTTAGATAGGCAGTTTGTTGGGACAGAGAGAGTCTTTCAAGAGGAGTATCAAAATGCGACACTGCTCGGCGTGGAATCTGCTGACTGTCTCATCGAACAAATCTACACAAAAGATGCTGAGAAGGCGGGCGTCGTCTCGCGTTACTTCAGGGACATGCGTCAAGCCGTAAGTGAGATTTACCGAGTTCTCAAGAAGACTGGCAGGTTTGTCCTTGTGGTAGGAGACAACACAATATGCGGCTTACCAGTTGAGAATCACAAAATCTTGACCGACATAGCTACTGAGGTAGGTTTCAGACTGGATGTCATCTTTGTAGACGAAATCCGCTCCAGAGGCATGATTACAAAGAGGCACGAGACAGGTGGAATGGTTTTAGACGACTGGGTAATTGTTCTCGAAAAAGAGGGGTAGGGTATGCATTACATCGCCGTATTGTACGAGAGGACGCAGCAATCCCGAGCAGCCGCCGCAGCTGACATCAAACTAAGAGGTTATAATCTGGCCACTTGGGTTCCCGCGGATTTCCTCAGGTTGCCAGTTTACGCGCTGGCATACGCTTTGTGTCCTAAATTTCGCGACATCTATTTCGAGTGGGTAAAGAAAAGGAGTCGGCAGCCGACATGGGAAAGATACCAAGGCAGAGTCATTGACGAAGTTTACAAATTGATTCACCTCAAATGTGAAAAATATGCTTCAGCGACACGGTCAAGAGATTTCGCCCTATACAGCTATCTGCTCTCCGCGCAGGAGGAGATACTGGGCGACGCAAAAAATCGACATCGGTCAGCTCTATCAGCCATCAACCCACCACCTTCAGAGGAGGAAATTGAGGCCTTTGATAAGGGACTCAAGAAGATAATCACATTTGAGGCCGAGATTACCTCAGCCTTTATGAATTTCGAGATAGCTAGACTTCGGGATGCGTCCCCGAACCGAGTTTTTCGGGAGCACTTTGATTTCAACACCAACCTGTCACTCGGCGCTAAGAACCAGGGTTTTACCAGCCCAGCTATCCCCGACTTTGTGTATCGGCACGAAGTTATTGGCGATATAAAGTCTGGAGCGTGGCAGAGGTTTTTTGAATATACTGTCATAGCTTACGCCCTTGCCTATGAAGAACATACCCAAAGGAATATGAACTATGGGGCTATCTTGCACGTCCAGCTACCCAACAACAGGCTGGTACCTGCGCATTACGAAGCAGATATCATTTATCTGGATGATTCCAGAAGAAGGAAATTCTTGGCTATGCGGAATCGAAAACTGGAAATAATTACAGAGGGAATTGACCCAGGGAAGCCAGACAACCCATCGGAGTGTACCGGTTGTTTCTTCTATTCTGATTGTTGGGGTGAAGGAAGTGGCTAAGGTAGTACCTTCCTTTAAGGCTAGGCCTGAGTGGATACCTTGGGCATTGCGCTGCATAAATGAGCACGCTGGTGACTATCGTGCTATGGAACAGTGCATAGCATCGCAGTGGCATAGAGTAAGCCAGAGAAATAGGAGTCCTTCAGTGAAGAACTCGCTAAGGGCTGTATTCGGTCCTACTCTGAGACACCTACAACTGGTTTCGGGAGAGGGAAACGGCATCGAGCTCCTAGCAAAAGGCCTAGAGCTATTATCTTCCTATGAAAGAGGAGGCGAGCCCGCATTCAAGAAGGCCTATGGGAAGCACCTCATCAAGCTTGACAGAGACGTCTGGGCCAATGTACTAGATGAGATAAGACAATCTCAGAATCTAGTCTCGGAGGGCGAGCTTCTGGCGCGTCTACGTGGTAAATACCTAGAACTGAACATCGACCCCGATAAACTCAGGAAATTTCTATCTCACCTAGAATATGCCGGACTTGTAACAAGAAACGGTGGTCGGGTCCAACTACGAGAGCTTCTACTTGAAAACCTTTTACAGAAGATTGAGGTAAAATTATCGGACACCGACTTTTTCAACACTGTTCATGACACATATCGAAGACTATTGCCAAGAACGGGCGGAAGCCCTTATGTCTCCATCCCCGAGTTGCGGAACGAGGTGTGCAAGGTAACCGGCATGTGGCCCACCGACTTTGACCGGTCTTTGGTCTCTATGCCCAAGGAGACACGAGAATACATTGTTCATCTCAGCCAGCCCATGCTAAGGCAAACGGGTGGCATAAGGCTAGGTGACAGATACGTGTACTATATTGCCGTATTTGACAAGGGAGGCAACAAATGAAAGAGCTTCAGGATTACGCTTTGACGGAGAACCCTTTTGAGATAGTCTCCCACAATCATGAGATGGCAAATAGAAAGGAGGAGTGGGACAGAATCGTGAGTTCGTTGCGCTCGGGATTCAAGGGTAGAAGTCCGAAGCTCGTCTTCTTATTGGGCGACTGGGGTGAAGGGAAAAGCTATCTATTAGAACGCCTTCACAGCTGGTTATCTAATGAGAAGGAAAACAAGCGCCATGTTTTTATTGCCAACCTGAGAGCACGAGTCTTGTACCAGAAACCGCTAGCTATACGAGAAAGTGAACCACGATGGTCGAAGTTTGGGCTTGACTTCATGACAAGAGTGCTTGGGAGAATCGAGAGAGAAAGATGGAAAGGCATTTTGTCCAAAGTCGACTTAGCCAGCTTTGATTCACCCTTCAGGGTTGTTTTTGAAGGTCTGAGGGATAGTAAGGCTTCTGCTTTCAGATTCATAGAGGGACAGAAATTGAGTGCGGCCGAACTCAAGGAGTTGGGCGTTGCGGGACCATTAACAGACTCTCCTCAAGTAATTGACCTTTTCTTTAATGTCCTGCAGGTTATCCGCTTGGCGGAGTACACAAATTTCCTCCTGTTGCTTGATGAATTTGAATATATTACCGCCGTCCTCGGTGAAGTCAGGATTACTCAAGTACTGAACACCTTTAGAGAAATCTTCGACAGGTGCGGTCATTATGGACCTGCAAAAATCGCGAACCCGATATTCATGTTTGCCATTTCGCACGGGGGCTGGGACAGACTTCAAGAATTAGAGAGGACAGCCCGGAGGAAAACAGGTGGGGGTGGTATCGCCCCGTTCATGGAGCGGGTGAGCAGGCGAGATATCATTGCCTTAAAACCATTTGGTGTTGAGGAAAGCAAAGAGCTCGTGATGCTGAGACTGGCAGAAAAGCGAACGCAAAAGCTGGATGACCCTTTTTGGCCTTTCACTGAGAAATCTATTGAATATGTCCATTCACTATCTTTTAATAAGCCTAGGAATGTCATTGACTACTGCGGAATACTTCTTCAAGACGCCTTAGAAGAAGACTTGGGCAAAATCGATGAGGCAGACGCAAGAAGAATACTTCAACGATACGGGATTACTCCGGAGCTAGAAAACACTCACGAATCTGCGCAATAGTCAAGCGATTATGGGTGGGAGGACAATGCTTCGGCCCAGAGCTGAATATGAGTTTGACTTCGCGATTTCGTTCGCCGGGGAGGACCGGCATATAGCCGAGCTGCTAGCCCGCAAACTGGTAGGCAAGGGGGCTGTTGTTTTCTATGACAGATTCTACAAGCCTCGGATGCTTGGCAGAAAGCTTGCGGGTGAATTTGGTAGAACATTCGGGCCTGCCACTCGATTTTTTATTCCAATTGTTTCGAAGAACTATGCAGATAAAGACTGGACAGACTACGAGTATTCCATTGCGATGCACGAGCAACATAAACGCGGCTACGAATTCATACTGCCTCTCCGGCTTGACGATACGAAGCTAGTGGGCCTCCAACGGGATGTGGGTTTCCTTGATTTGAGGACTGAGCCCATCGATTCAGTAGTTGATGTTCTTATGCGGAAGCTGCGAGACCTAACAGCACCAGTTGCTCAACACTTGCCTGACAAGTGGATAGTGACCTTTGGTTTAGTTGTTCAGGAATTGCTTGAACGATGGAAACTGCCGTCATGGGCTCCACGAGATTACCCGAGTCTATGCAACTGGCTAGAAAGGGACTTAGAAACTCGCCTTGCTCAAGCAGCTCTGAAAGATTTCGCCATCACCGAGGATGCACGGAATGGTGAAACGCTCTCAGTCAGAGTGTCATTCTCTTGGGCGCCAGGGGCAGAGCCATTACATTTTGGTTCTCTTGACTGGTGGGAGGTGTTGGAAGTCCTTCCACTCGAAGAGGTGTATCAATTGAAGTGGGCTGACATAAGCTGAGCCTGTACGGCGTGCCTAAGCTTTCCCTGGGTAAAGAAATTACTTAAAAAGTTTCCCCAGCCCCTTCCCTCTTGCCAGCTTCTGCTGCTGTCATGGCACTTTTAGACTTCACTAGGACCGCTGGACTCTGCGCCCAATACTCTTTCCGTTTCGGAATTAACGCCCCAGAGTGTAAACGACAACCAAGTGAGCAGGAAGTCCAAAATTTGCCGAGCATAATGTCTTCTAGGGCCATATTAACTTCATTAACTGAAATAGTATAATTTGTCGTTCGTTGATGGCCTCTTGGTCAAAAACTTCGTATGTCTTAAAACCAAGTTTATATCTATCATTAAACTCTATAAACCTCTTCTTGTTATGGTACAAATCCGGGTGAAGTGTTTGATTCCATAGTAATGAACCAGCGTAAGTCTTTACCTTATTCTTGAAAGGTTCATTCCGTGAGGCTTCGTTATCTTTGCCGCGCAAGAGTAAAAGAGCTCCTAACCTATTGCGTTCTATACGGAATAACTCGTCATCATTATTGAATAGGTTCCTGTTTTCATCGTTATTGGCCAAAATGTGCTCAATGTGAAAGCCATATACCGGCCCAGTATTTCTTGCCATGTTATAAAAATCCGCAGTAGCCAAGCCAGTCTCTGCAGCTATGAAATGGTCGGCCCGTGTGAAAAAGTACCTGATGAACTTTTCGCCAAGGGTAAGCCTACCAGCATCCTTAAAGAAATTCCAATCGTAGGGATTGTCGATATCGATACCCTTCGCTTCAGAAATGTCCTTAATAATCTGAGTGTGATATGTCGCCTCAATCTCATCCACCGATTTATTCCTCAGCTCACCACTAAGAGCAATCAAACTCTCGGTGAAGCTATTGCTGTCGTAGGAGTTTGTGAGCTGTAGGAGAGAGAAATGTTTGTCGAAAAGCCGTGAAATTAGTTCTACCTTTTCTTTTTCCTTTTCATCATTGATGGTGCATGCTGACAGAATGAGCAGAACTTGCCTGTCTTGACCGTTGATATCATTGTAGTAAAGGTATGGTCTATAGGCAGAGTCAATCTTTTGAGACTCAGCCATTATCCTTACGTACAGGTCAGCATAGTAGTTGAAATCATTTGTAATGAATCTCTTTACTTCCGTGGCATTTCTTTTTAGCTTGATAGCTCTGTTCCATTTTGGTTCATAGATGGTTTTGTGATAATCACCATCGAATTCACGGTATTCAGCATGGGTTTCAACGTACTTGGAACGGAAAAAAGTACGAAAGAAGTCATCTACATAATCTTCGCTGATATTCTGGATATCATAGACGTGTTCCTGCCAAACGGGGTAATACGTGTCTATTTCTTCTTTCGCAATTTGGCCAAGCAGCTTACCTTTTAATACTTCATAAGGTTTTAGTCTTTCACCCCGGTCATTTATCACTTCGAAGACCATAGGTACGTCTTTTGTCTCTGAGATTTCAATCTGTACCATCATGACTTGCTGTAGGAACCACAATGAGAAAGCTTGTAGTTTATGTGCATCCTCTAATTGTTCACTTAATTCTTGCCCAATTGTATCGTAGTTTTGATACATGTTCCTTATGCTGATATCAGAAGCAGGATTATGCTTGGCATTGTCATTGAGATAAAGGTCTTCTAAAGCCAATTTTCTATTGTCGTGTCCCATCCAGTATTCGCGTCCAGTTGGGGTTTTACCTGCAATTCTGTCAGAAATGTAGTCGCTGAGATTACTCAGTTCTGGATAACTTTTGGTCAAATGATATAGTTTAATCAGAATCAAAGTCAGAGATGTGAATCTTTGCTGGCCATCAACGATGAAAGTACGACCATTGTAGACGTTCGTGACATACGTGTTAAGATAATACCAATCGTAGCGGCTGATGGTCTGCTCATTATTGTCAAGTTCTTCGTTGTAGTCCAAATTGAACCTGTAGAAAAGGTCTTCTAGTAGTTTTTTTATATGTTCCCTTTTCCACTTAAAGTCCCGCTGGTAGAAGTCAATGGAGTAAGGTCTGCCTGTTGAGAAAATTGACGTGACATTGCATTTTTGTGGTAGAATACTCATTCGGGCACCTCCTATCTTGGAGTTAGCGAGTCATTCACCAACGAACTCCAACTTCATGTGATGGGTCGCTTCATCATGTTGCTTCTCTTCATGGCCCCTTGACCGCTATCTCCGCGACAAGCTCAGAAAAGGTTGCCGCTGTTGACGCTTGAAAGAGGTCATAGGAAACTTTCACATACTGCCATGCAGCCCCGGCCATAGCCGACGCATCCCGGCACCACTGCATGGCGCGGGCATCCTTGAGCGCTACTTCAACATCTTCGACGCCTTTCGTCTCAATCAACCACTTCTCACCTGTCACTAAGCGGATAATAAAGTCAGGATAGTAATACCTGATAGCGCCTTCGGAATTCTGGTAGTCCAAGCTGAAATGGGTGTAGAGGTTGTTCTTCGCATAAGCAGCAACATCTGAAGCTTTGTCCAGAAAGGAGGCAAATTCAGTCTCAAATTCATTATCGCAGGCGACTAGGTTGAACACGGTCTTCAGCCCGGGATAGACTGACCGGCTCCACTCGTATCCAGGTATGCCGCTGAAATGCATGACCTCGCCAGTTGCCTTGA
>DAOUSX010000152.1 GCA_030627025.1 Dehalococcoidia bacterium | reverse complement strand
GCCCAGGGTAAAACCACCGTGCCAATATCCCTTCCCGCCATTATCAGCTTCCCCCGCTCAGCTAATCTGCGCTGTTGTGTTACCATCACCTGACGTACACCAGCTACCCTTGCTATCAAGGAAACTTTTTCCTCTACCTCAGAGCAAAGTATGTCAGAAGAGACATCCTCGCCATCAATAATAACTGAGAGATACCCCGCCTGACAGGTAACAAAATCGAATCTAGTCATACTTGCTAGCTGAGAAAGTGCGCTTACATCGTCAGGAGAAATACCCAATCTGAGGACTTTCCAGGTAAATGCCCGGTACATGAATCCGGTATCGAAAAAAGAGAAACCCAGTCTTCTAGCTAACAGGCGGCCAACACTACTTTTACCTACCGCTACCGGACCATCCATAGCAATTAACTGCAATTTCAAATTGCCTATCATATTATCATTTTGAGCCAAGCTTTCAAAGTCTTTGGTAGTCATAGACCAGCGGCGAGCTTAATGGGGGTGGCAGAGAACAGCACCAGGGCAGCCTTCAAACTCGATAGCCGGCTTGAAATACGGAGAACTGGCACCCCGACGCGTGTTGCTCGTGCCAATCTTGAAGACTATAATGGTATAAGCCTGAAGTAAGCCACCTAACATTAAGTTAGCTGTTGCCGATGATTATATTGAGTTGCTAAACTAAGCTGAAGCCTTTCGGCCTGTTGCAAGCCAGTCCTTTATTTTAAGGTGATTTGGCCGGAATCTAAAACCAGAAAGAGATGAGAGCTGTGTCACAGGAAATAACTAAGGAGAAGCATTTAGCTAAAGCGAAAAAACCGGCAGAGGATGCCATGAAACTGCATTCATTTTACCGTGGCAAAATGCAGACGATGCTCAAATGTGAGCTGCGGAATCTTAACGATTTCGCTATCTGCTACACCCCTGGTGTCGCCGGACACTGTGGTGTAATACTCGCAGGTAAGGCAAGAATGGGTAAGTTCGCTAACTATTGCTTAAGCCGCTCATTAGTAACTTAAAAACGTAAGGAAAAGGAGCTAAAGGATAATGCGTAGCAAAGTTTCTATTATTGGTGCCGGGATGGTGGCTGGAACCTGTGCTCAAAGGATTGCTGAACGCGGATACGCTGATGTTGTATTACTGGATATTATTGAGGGGCTACCCCAGGGTAAAGCATTAGACATACTTGAATCCGCACCTATCCTTGGTTTGGATTTCAGAATCACCGGAACCAACGACTATGAGGATACAGCGAATTCAGAGGTTGTAATCATCACTGCTGGAGTGTCCCGAAAACCAGGGATGAGCAGGGATGACCTCCTGCTCACAAATATGAAAATAATTCGGGAGGTCAGCACAAAGATAGTCCAACATTCGCCTAACTGCATTATCATCATGGTAACCAACCCCCTGGATGCTATGGTGCAGCTAGCCCTTCATGACACTAAGTTCCCTCGAACCAGACTCTTCGGGCAATCCGGTATTTTGGATACAGGCAGGTTTAGAACTTTTATCGCACAGGAACTCGATGTTTCTGTGGAAGATGTATCTGCTTATGTCTTGGGAGGGCACGGCGCCACAATGGTGCCTCTACCCAGACTCTGCACCGTCGGGGGCATCCCTATCACAGAACTTCTACCAGAGGAGAAAATCAGTAGCATAATCCAGCGCACAGTTAAAGGAGGTGCCGAAATAGTGAGCCTGCTTAAGGCAGGCAGTGCTTTCTACACTCCTTCGGCAGCAGTGATGGAAATGGTTGATGCTATAATATTAGATAAGAAAAGGATATTACCTTGCGCTACCTATCTGGAAGGGGAATACGGCATCAATGGGGTGGTAGTGGGAGTTCCAGTCAAATTAGGCAAAAATGGCATTGAGCAAATAATAGAGCTTAAGCTGACTCCCGAAGAGGAAGAGGCACTAAAGAAATCAGCGAGAGCAGTGCAGGAGATAGTCAGCATAATGAAGCTAGAATAATCCCAAACAGCAGTGAGAGAAATTGCAGTCGGTGATATTACTGAAACCGTGTCTCGCCTTTTCCAGGAGGCCTGTTATCATTTACCCCAAGATGTGCTAGCTGCTCTCAAGAAAGCAAGGGAGAAAGAAGAATCACCTGCAGCGCGTAATGCACTGGATGCAATACTGAAAAATGCAGAAATTGCTGCTAAGGGAGAAATCCCTTTGTGCCAGGATACCGGAGCCTCGGTAGTCTTCCTGGAGCTGGGGCAGGAAGTCCACATAGCAGGTGGTGACCTCCATACAGCGGTGAACGAGGGAGTACGCCAGGGATATGATAAAGGTTATTTGCGCAAATCTATGGTGCGCCAACCTTTTTCTGCCAGAGTGAATACTAAAGATAACACGCCCGCCATTATTTACACTGATATAGTTCCTGGAGATAGGCTCAGAATTATTGCTCTGCCCAAAGGGGGTGGTGCTGAAAACATGGCTCTCCTGGCAATACTGACTCCTGCTTGTGGCCGTCAAGGCATTATAGACTTCGTGGTAAAAGCTGTTGATGAAGCTGGCAGCAATCCTTGCCCTCCCATCATCGTTGGTGTAGGCGTAGGTGGTACAGCGGAAAAGGCTATGCTGCTGGCTAAAAGAGCTTTACTGCGCAAAGTGGGAGAGCCAAATCCAGACGCAGAGGTTGCCGAATTAGAGAAAGAAATTTTAAAGCGCATTAACAATCTCGGCATTGGCGCCATGGGATATGGAGGCAGGATTACTGCGTTAGCAGTCCATATTGATGTTTTCCCCTGTCATATCGCCAGCCTGCCAGTGGCAGTCAACTTGCAATGCCACAGTGCCCGGCATAAAGAGGCGATTCTTTGAGAAAAGCAAGTAGTTTATAATGCAGCCAGGAGTAATAGCGAATGACGCCTAAGAAAGTTACACTGCCGTTAACTGATGAGACCTTAAAGGACCTCCACGCTGGTGATAATCTCCTGCTTACTGGTGTTATGTATGCCGGTCGTGATGCTGCTCATAAGAGATTGATAGAAGCCCTGGATCAAAGTAAACCTCTGCCATTAGATTTCAAGGGCCAGACAATATACTTTATGGGGCCCACTCCAGCCAGGCCAGGCAGACCGATCGGGGCTGCTGGTCCCACTACCAGCGGTCGCATGGATAGTTACTCGCCCAGATTAATAGCCCAGGGACTTAAAGGGATGGTCGGTAAAGGCATGCGCTCCCAAGCAGTGAAAGATGCCATGAAAAAACATAAGGCTGTTTATTTGGCTGCTGTCGGCGGCGCTGGCGCTCTTATTTCCAGGCGCATCAAGAAGGCAGAGGTGGTAGCCTATAAAGACCTTGGAGCTGAGGCACTCCTCCGCCTGGAAGTAGAAGATTTCCCGGTTACAGTGATAAACGATACTTATGGCGGCGACCTTTACCATGAAGGGAAAACCAAATACCGCATTGAACCCTGAGCATTAGTCCACATTCAGCCATTAAGCCAGCACTAAACGACTGGCACACTTGAGCGCAATTCCCTTCTCGCGCAAGGTGAAATAGTTATTAGCCAGCCCGCATTCAACAGGATATTCAGCCACAGTTGAAATTAGCTTTCCTAAGAAATTACCAGCTAATTTATTAAAAATCCCGAAAATCTATTTACAAAACACATACCCCGTGCTACGATGTGTATTAGGCAGGAGAGGTCTTCGGG
>DAOUSX010000044.1 GCA_030627025.1 Dehalococcoidia bacterium | reverse complement strand
TTCTATTGTCATTGCGAGCCGAAGGCGTGGCAATCTCAGCGGGGTATGAGATTGCTTCGTCGTTATCACTCCTCGCAATGACAGGTGGGGGAGTCATTGCGAGCCTGATTCCTCCCTTGAAGAGAAAGAATTCAGGTCAGGTGAAACAGTTGCACGTAGCATCATATCTATAGCGTAAAACTATGAAAGCCAGTGCGTCACTGGACATGTCAACGAGTGCAACAAGTTGACAAGATGCCGGTCATGTGGCACATTGGGGGCAAGCACGGTACGTGGGGAGATAACCCGGGAAATGTCAGCTCTTTGACAGCTACCAGAGACCAAAAGCCTAGAAAAATATAAGTGAAGAAATGACGAGAGTAATTGTTTCTACGGGAAGAGGGGGAACCGGGAAATCCACATTTTGTGCCATGATTAGCAAGTACTTAGCTCCTCCTTTGTTATTGATTGATGTTGACCCTGACCAGAGTCTATGCGACATGCTCGGAGTAGATTTAGAAAAGGAAGAGGTAAGTACCGTTTCAAACGTGGTTTCTGATATCAAGCAGACGGGAGGATTGAGTTCTCGCTTATATTTTGATGACCTGGAAACTGCGTTTTACCAGAACTGCATATATAAAAGTGAAAAATTTGATCTGGTCACCTTAGGCACAAAGTGGACCGAGGGCTGTTATTGTCTCGCAGATAATTCACTCAAAGGGATAATTCCCAAACTGATCAGGGGCTATGAAAACGTAGTGATAGATTCGCCGGCTGGATTAGAGCATCTGAATCGAAGAGTAGTATCACATATGAATGACCTGTTTGTGTTGTCAGATTCCTCGTTGAAATCTATGAAGCACATAGAAAGAATGAAGCGCATTATGGAAGGGGTAAAGATAACCTATGATTACTTCTATTTGGTCGCAAGTCATGACTTTAACGGAGAGGTGGAAGAGTGTCTCCAAAACTTAAGTCAGCACTATCTGGGGAAAATAGACTATGATGTTAATGTCAAGGACTATAATCTGAAAGGGAAACCACTATGGGATTTACCCGAAGATTCGCCCGCCTGCCTATCGGTCAAAAAATTATTGAAAAGAATCCAGGAAACTGACACAAACCACTTTCAGGTCAGAGAGGAATTACTGGCTTAAGCCTATTAATGCGCTCCATTGACAACTATATAGTGACAAGCATACAGTAAGAAACGTTTGTGTGGTGGGGTGGAGGTTGCTTCCTCGAGGCGGAGAATAGGTTGTAATTCTAAATCACCATTTGAGGCGAGAAATACTTACTCAAAATCTAGAACAAGGAGGATAAGAAATGTGCCGGTATTGTGTCGAATATGGAGGTGGCACCAAGTGGTATCTCAATCCTGATAATTACCGTGATGAGCTTTACACTTCTGGAGCTCATGAAGCTACTGTAAAGATGCTAACCGGTGTGCAAAAAAATAGCTTTGAGGTAGGCGCCATGACAATCGCCGATGAATCATCGCCAGATTTGTATTATTCGGATACCCTGAGCGTGGCTATGGAGCAGATGATCGGTCACGGTGGGCAAACCGTTCCTTTAGAAGATGCCCTCAAGATAATAGACCTTTGTAAGGGACCGTTTTTTCTCATGAACTGTGCCTGCCGCAGGTATTTTGGTAAGACCGATGTCCTGCGTTGCCTGTATCTCTGGGGAATTGAAACTGCCCTGAAAGAGAGACCCTGGGAGAAAGATTCAAAAATCCTCTCTAAGGAAGAAGCAAAAGAGTTCGAGATGGATTGCGATAAAAAAGGATTTCTGCATTCAATTTGGCATGCCGCTGTTGATACTGATGGAATCCCTCCCATAGTTATGTGTCATTGCACCGCCACTGATTGCATACCCACAAAGTTCAAGTTATCTTACGGAGTGGTAAATGCTCAGCGTAAGGGCGAATATGTAACTGAGGTCGACCTGGCAAAGTGTAAGGAGGGATGTAAGGAATATCCGGCGTGTATGCACCGCTGCCAGTTCGGCGCAATGAGGTATTCTCCAGTAGAACGCGTGATGTACATTGATCCTCAAGCGTGTTTTGGTTGTGGATTATGCCGGCCAGCTTGTCCCTATGGAGCAATAAAGCTGGTGGATCGGTCATCGTACCCTTCTCTGGTGGATAATTGGTGACCTGGAAAGTGAATCTGGGCGAAAGGAGAGATGAAATGGAATATACACATATAACACCAAGACCGGTTATTCATGTAGATGAAGAGGCATGTGGAAACGCCATATTGTGCTTGAAGTGTGTGCAGGCTTGCTTAGAGGCGGGCCCGAATTGTCTTGGATTTATAAACACTGAGCCTCCTCCGGTGGGAGAAAATGCCCCCCAAAGATTGGAGGATATACCACACAGGATATTTTCTTGTTATATGATAAACTGCAACGGTTGTGGGAAGTGCGTTGAAGCCTGCCCCAAAGGAGCTCTGACCCTGGAGATGCCTGAACCCCAGCTGCCGGCAGTGAGAGTTCAACGATCAGACATTATCTTCTGCTTTACCCTTAGAGATGGCACAAGAACCTTTCCCAGAGATGATTGACTTTGAGGGAGTAAATTTTACCAGCCACGTGGACTCTGCAGGATAAAAGGAGTTCCCGATAGCACATCGAGGCTGCAGAAAGCAGGAGATGCCGTGATTAAGGCAAAGCAACTTCAGGTTGTCGCCGGAGCCTATTTGTCCGGTATGGGTTATTACGTGGAGATCTCGCCGGAGATACCGAATACCGACCTTAAGCCCGATGTCGTCGGGATAAAGCCTGAGTTAGAGCAGATCAAACTTCGCTTGGAAAATAAGGGGGGAGCACCAACTGGCTTCCTGTATTTGTTGAGTGAGGATGAGTGGACGCCTACGGAGTCCATAGTGGAAAAGACCGGGTTTAACGAAGATTTTGTCAAAGCCGTGTTGCGGGATAGCGAGGAGGACGGTTGGATTAAAAGTAAAAACGAACCAGCAGGCAAAGTCTTCTGGAAGATCGACCGTTACCGGCTACCAGGCGAAGAATGTGTGATGATGTGTTGCGGCGCTGAAGACGCTTTGGGTGCATTACGTGTCCTGGAGGGATTAAAGGGCTGTTTCAATAGAGGATATGTCCTTTTCCCATATCAGGTAGATGAGGAATTTCTGGACAGGTGCTTTCAAAGTGAAATAGGCGTTTTATTCTTTGATGAAAGGATTGTCAGCTTCAGAGAAATGGTACCAGCCAAACATCTTGAGATTAAGAATTTTAAGGCCTACTCTACAATCTGTGAGAAGATAGTGGTTGATAACTATGTCATGCGCACCGGTGAGTATTTCTGATGACCTAGTTCAGATAGGTGATACTTCACGCAGTTCTTTATACCATTGCGAGCTGCTAGCTGACGGGTGGCAATCCCTAAACAAGACAAAACTCAAAATGCAAAAATACTTTCATTTTTAAACTTCGCTCTGTCATTTTGCATTTTGAGTTGTAATTTTGATTTTTATGTTTGATTTTTGGATTTATTTAGTCCGTTGGCTAACGGATGAATGAGTGCAACTTGTTGCAATAACCCTGGTGGTTTGTTACTATCCCGTCTTAGATGAGTTGTGATAGAGCTCTACGGGAAAAGGGTTACCGTTTAACTCCGCAACGTATGCTGGTCATCGAAGCCCTTCATAACGCCAATGGGCATATTAGTGCTGAAGAAATTTATGAGCAGTTACATGCCCGCTATTCTTATAGTAACATCTCCACTGTCTATCGCACCCTGGAGCTAATGAAGAAGCTGAACCTGGTCACCGAAACCGATTTTAGCGAAGGGCGCGTTCGGTATCATGTTGCTGAAAAAGGACGCCACCACCACCTGGTCTGCCGCACCTGTGGCAGGATAATTGACCTGGACGAATCTATAATAAATCCGCTAAAAGACACCCTGCTTCAGGATTACGATTTTGAAGCCGATTTGAGGCACTTAGCTATTTCAGGAGAGTGCCATGACTGTTACAAGGAGGGGTAATTTATTTTTTGCTTGATTATTGCAATTAGTCGCCGATATATGGATTGAAAGGAGGTTAAACAATGTGCTACACAATATCACTTGCAGCAGCCATAATCACCACCATTTGGTGGCGGCGAAAGAAAGAAGCGAGGATCTGGTGGCTTAGTCTAATGCTTTATGGAGGTACCCTATTTGGAATAGTCGACCACATCTGGCATGGTGAGCTATTCCTTATTTCGGAGAGCATTGTCAAGGATTTATCCCTGGGATGTATAATTACTGCCACTGTGTTTGCTTGCTGGGGTATAATTCTTGGTCTGTCCAAAATAAGCACTACTTTGAGTCAGTACTTAGCAACCCCAAAAGAGCATACAAGCCGGCAGTAGCCAACTCAACCGAAAAAACGTTATCCCTCAGAGCTTGGGGCAATATCCAGGCTAATGTCCAGTGCTTTGGCTGAATGAGTGAGAGCGCCTACCGAGATAAAATCAACACCGGTTTCTGCTACAGCTCGAACTTTATCCAATGTAATTTTGCCCGAAGCTTCAATTAAGGCAACCCCGTGTATCATCTTCACCACCTCACGCATATCATCGACGCTCATATTATCAAGCATAATCACACTTGCTCCAGCTTCAGCAGCTTCCAGAGCCTCCTCTGGAGTCTTGACCTCCACTTCTATTTGAGTAGATGGCGGGGCATTCTGCCAGGCCTTCTCTATAATTTCCCTGATACTTAATCCGTCACTGCGGAGCGCTGCCAGATGATTGTCCTTGATGAGAATGGCATCACCCAGATGCATGCGATGATTCTTGCCACCGCCAACCTTGACAGCATATTTTTCCAATAGCCTTAAGCCGGGGGTAGTTTTCCTGGTATCCATAATCCGCACCGGTAACCCTTCAACTGCTTTCACATAGCGATTTGTCTCCGTGGCAATGCCGCTGAGCCTCTGCAGGAAATTCAACGCTGTTCTTTCCGCTTTGAGGATACTGGCTATCCTGCCCTCCACTGTGGCAATTATGTCGCCACTGCCAACTTTCGCCCCATCTTTGAGCGAAACTTCTATTTTTAGTTCCGCATCAACCCGGCGAACCACTTCTTCAGCTATCTCAACCCCGGCTAAAATGCCCTTTTCCTTGGCTAAAATTGATGCTACGCCAACTTTTCCATGTGGTATCAGGGAATTAGTGGTAATATCGCCCTTACCAAGGTCTTCAGCCAAAGCAAGGTCAATGATTTGCCCTATTTGAGCATTACTGAGCATGTTTACTCCGGAAGACTATATGCCTTTGCCACTCTGGCGAAGTTTCAGGAAAATCGGTGCGGAAATGAGCACCGCGGCTTTCTTCCCTGAGCAACGCCGCCTCAGTCATAAGCCTACCACATAAAACCAGACTGCTTAACTCATGAGAGACACGGTCAGCAGGCTGAGGTAGGGAGCGCTCCCAGGTAGCCAGGATGTTCGCCGCCTCGTCAAGACCCTCGCCGGAACGAATAATCCCTACCTTGTCCCACATAAGCGATTGCAAGTTAGGTAGATTGAGCGTCGGTGTTTCGGGCAGTGGCTCACGGTCACGGAGGAAGTAAGATTGCTTTTTACCCAAAAAATTCTGCGAATTTTTCGGGGACCCATTCGCTTCACTCGCAATGACAAAAGGATGAGATGTTTGAGTTTTCTGTATTGCTCTCCTGGCAAAAACGACCGATTCAAGCAGTGAATTTGATGCCAGCCTGTTGGCACCATGAACGCTGGTGCAGGCTGCCTCCCCGATTGCCAACAAGCCCAGGATATTAGCCTCACCCCACTCATTCACCTTCACCCCTCCCATAAGGTAATGAGCTGCCGGAGCTACCGGTATGAGTTCCTTGGTGATGTTCAAGCCATGTTCCCGGCAGAAGCGATAGATATGTGGAAAGCGGGCAGTAATTAAACGAGCCGGTAAATGAGTAACGTCCAAAAACACGCTATCACTGCCTCTCTTTCTCATTTCATAGACAATGCTCCGAGCCACCACATCCCTTGGCGCCAGCTCAGCCTCATCGGCATAATCAGGCATAAAACGATAACCTTCCCCATTCCTGAGTATCCCACCCTCCCCCCTTACTGCCTCAGAAATGAGGAAAGGAGCCACCCCGGGAAGATGAAGGCTGGTAGGATGAAACTGGAAGAATTCCATATCGCTGATTTCAGCACCAGCTTTGAAAGCTAAGGCTATGCCATCGCCGGTAACCACATCGGAGTTGGTGGTATATTTAAATAACTGCCCCGCGCCACCAGTGGCTAAAATAAGAAATCGACAACTATATTCCTCTAGCAGCTCTGTTCGGCAATCAAGAACCTTCACACCTTCCACCATCCCACCTTCAGTGATAATCTCGCTAACCAGGCAGTGTTCCAAAACCCTGACCCTATTGGACCTCACCTGCCGACTCAAGGTGGTTTCAATATACTCACCGGTAGCATCCCCCCCAGCATGGATAATGCGAGGCGCACTATGAGCCGCCTCCTTGCCCAGGCTAATTTCGCCATCCAGCGTATCGAAGGGAACTTGAAGCTTGATAAGGTCAGCAATACATTCAGCTGCTTCTTCAGTAAGAATATGAACTGCATTGGCATCACACAACCCATCTCCAGCAGCCACGGTATCCCTGTAGTGAAGCTCAGGAGAGTCATCCTTACCGATAGCGACAGCGATACCACCTTGAGCATACTTGGTATTGCAATCATCAATGCTGCCCTTGGTCAAGACAAGCACGCTGCTTTGCCCGATAGCAAGTAACGCAGCGTAAAGCCCGGCAATGCCACTGCCCACTATTATATAGTCATAGTTAGTCATCTTTCGTTGGTTCAATCTTTCCTAGTTTTTTTCGGCTGGTAATTCGGCGCTGGTGGGGCAGTGCTTGCGTAAGCTCATGCGGGGGGACAAACTGACTCATAATGCCGATATTCGCTCTTACCTCACCATTCTCCAGGATAATGAGTTTCCGCTCTTTAAGATAGTCCAGGTCTCGGGACAAGGTCTTGGCTGTTAGGTTACGGTAAAGAATTGCTAATATATCCTTGCCTCGCCGTATATCCTTTAGCGGCACAGATCTATTTCCCAACCCCAAAATGAAGTTAATCATGCGCTCTCCTGATTTTGTGGCAAGCCTCTCGTGTAACTGCTCACGTGCAAAATCCCTGAATGCAATCTGCTGAACTTCCAGTAGGACTTCATTATGAACTGCCTCCAATTCCTCTACCAGACCCCGCAAAGCAAAAAGCACGAATGGTGTGAGATTTCCGTCTGTCTCGAAACGAACTCGGTCCAGATACCGCACATATTCTTCTCTATAGCGGTAGTAATAATTGGCTAATGAGTAAAATCCGCGAGCGTTGATCCCAGCCTTATATAATAAGAAACTCTCAACAGCTCGTGCTGTTCGCCCATTGCCGTCACCGAATGGGTGAATGCTTACAACGTAGAAGTGAGCTACAATCGCTCTGATCACAGGGTCC
>DAOUSX010000122.1 GCA_030627025.1 Dehalococcoidia bacterium | reverse complement strand
TCTTTTCTCTTCAGCAGCGAGTTCCGCTAACCGATCCAGCACCGCCTTCAGAGCATCCAGCTCGCTCCCATAGCCAGCCCAATGACCTGCCTTGAGGTACTGCTGGGCCTTGTTATAGTGCCGCTGAGCCTCCTCAATTAGACTGGCTATTTCAGCGGCTACCAGCTTCTCTGGTTCTACAGGAGCTGGCGGTTTGACCACTGGTTTAGTCGGTGGTGCCTCAGCACCAAAGATAGCCGCGATGCTTCCCTTAATTGCATTTTATAGCGGTTTGTTACCTATCTGCGTTGACCTCACCCGTAGCACCAAGTATACCTCTGCTGATTTACAAAGTGAACGGTAGTTTAAGGCAAAAATTAACTTAAGGGTAGAGCCCCAGACCTGAGCTTTCTGACCGTTCTCAGGTTGACATCTAGCCAAATGGCTGGTAACCTATTTGCAGAAAGGAGGCAAGGGGTAGTCCCCTTTTCTCCTGTCTGAATGGGGTTCAGGTGGTCGGAGGTTCAAATCCTCTCACCCCGACAGCTAAATCAGACCTCTTTGCCGACATTTTGCCGACATTTCCATTTCCAATGCCTCGGACTGACAGAAAATCATCGAAACGTTGGGCCGCTGCTTCCTGTATCCCAGGCAGCACATGAGAGTAAGTATCCAGCGTGACACTGATACTCGAATGTCCTAGAGCCTCTGAAACTACTTTGGGATGCACACCCGCCTTCAGCATCAAAGTAGCATAGCTATGCCGGAGGTCATGCAGGCGAATATGAAGTAGCCCTGCCTTCCGAATAATATTGGCAAAAGCATGGCTAATTGTGCTGGGACACAAGGGTGTGCCATCAGGGTGACTAAATACCAAATCATTCTCAGTCAACGGCTTTCCCAGTAAATCTCTCTGCGCCTTTTGCTCAGCTCTATGCTGACCCAAAACCAATGTCAGAGAGGGTGGAAGCGCTATCTGGCGTTGGCTGTGAGGTGTTTTAGGCTCCTTTATCACATATTCCCCGTTTAGCTTATATACCGTTTCAACCACAGATATAGAACCCAACACAGACAAGGAAGGTAAGCCCAGGTCAACATTTTTCCACCTTAACGCCAATGCTTCCCCACGACGCATACCAGTATAAAGAAGAGTGTAAAAGACTGCGTAGTAAGGCGTCTCAGCAGCAGCTTCAAGAAATTTCGGGATGTCCTCTGGAGCTAAGGTGGACATTGCCCTGTGTTCCGCCCGTGGAGCATTTGCAGCCAAAGCAACATTACGAGCAATAAGCCCCATCCTAACTGCATGCCCCAGTGCCTCTGCTAGAATAGAATGGCAATAACGCACAGTCCGGGCACTCAGTTGACCTTTGCGATGAATACAACCCTTTTCCCTCTCCCGCCTATAAAAGGACTCTAGATGACTAGGTTCAAGCTGACTCAGACGCATCGCACCTAGCTCTGGGATAATGTGGCGGCGTATCAACATCTCATAACTCGCTTTTGTCCTTGGTGAGCAATTCAATGCCACGTGGTTTTTCAGCCACTCCTCAAGGAACTGAGCCAGCGTTAGCCTAGTAGGCTTAACGAAGCTACCCTGTCCAACACTGACCAGCAACTCGGCCAATCGTTGCTCCGCCTCCCTTTTTGTGCCCCTGACCGTTTGAAAGTGCCTCATACGCTTTCCCGTTGCCGAGTCTCGGCCGGTATCGATGCAGACTTCCCAAGAACCTTTACTTCTTTGTCTAATGCTTCCTTTCATTTTGTCCTCCTTTCTTATGAGTAATTTTATAGATAGGGATTTCAGCGTAGCAATTTTGGCTTTCCAGGACACAGGTTGCAGGTATAAAGGATGTAATCTCTTCTGAGCAAGATTTCTTCCAAGGAATTGTGGATTTTGGTTTCCAGCTGACGCAAGTCATCAAGCAAAGCCAAAAGATTAGCTACGGTTTCTCCTTCCAAGCAAGAGTATAATAACTCTAGACATTCCTTCTCATAAAACTCTTTATTCACCTCGTGCTGATTGTAAATTTCTAGGAGCTCCCCACCTGGATTGACGGACATTCGTCTAACCTCAGTGGGTTGTTTGTCTATTTCAGCGTTAAAATCTTTCCAGAGAAATTCAAATCCCCTCTCACTCACCTTTTGGAGCTTATGTTCTACCTGACGGAGTATCCAATCGATAAGCCGCGATGAGAGGTGCGACACTGTAGCATTGTCATTCATAAAATCCAATGACATTCGTGTAGTAGCTTCTCTCTGGATTTCCTCTCGTAATTTGGTACAATTGGCTATGTATAACCTGTATTTAGTTTCCCACTGGTTATAGTCCGTCCACAAGGTTGGGAAGGGTAAATGGTCCTTCAGAGAACCAAAGAGGGGATTTGAGTGAGGAAATGCCATACAATCTGTCATAACACTGGGGGAAGTAGTCACAGCTTGTATACCAATTCCCGCTTTCCAATTCTCGATTAGCTGTCTCAACTCGGCTATGTGATCTCTGATTGCTTCCTTCAATATCTCTGTCTTAACAGCTCTAGCCTCCAGCTCTTGCTCAGCTAGTTTGAGATGTCGCCTTAACGTCCTGTCGTCAGTAATACCAAATTGCCTCTTTATCTCAGAATCACTAAGACCTCTCTCACGAGCTTCAAGTAATTTTCTCCTGTTATAAGAATTTAATTTCTTAGCCATTTTTCTTCCCCCTTTAGCTACCAATTCATATCCATTGTCTAACCGGGGCAGTAAACTTTAACATACATATGTATATTAGTGCTTTTTTGTGCAAGACCTCAGCTTGTCTTGAAGCAGATTGTGCTTTGACAAACCCTCCAGCATCAGGTTAGCATATCAGTAAGCTAATGTCAAGTGAGCATAATATGGCAGAGCAAATTGGTTATCGGAAAGCTTACCGTTTACGAACGGCCGTACCTGGCAGGAAATCCATAGAGGTTACTTTTCCCTATGAAGTTGTGGAGAGGGAGGCAAGAAGTAGAGGAATACCCCTCGGGGAGTTCCTCGGCCGTTTTCAAGCCATTGCGGAGTATGACAACTTTGAGGGTGTTCGTTATACCTTTGAGGAAATCAAGAGTCAAGAGAAACTGCCTTTTAAGAGGGAGGAAACTGACAGTGGAAAATAACGATGAGACACTGGTTTTGACTCCTAGCGAGGCTCGCAAGCTCCTTAAATGCTCCCGGGGCACCATTTACGAAGAAATTCGCAAGGGCACCATACCTTCAATCCACCTTGGCAGAAAAATTCTCATTCCTAGGGCAGCTCTCCTGAAAATGCTCGAAAACGCCGGGGGTCACGGTGCAAGCTCTGAAGAATGAAGAAGCCCCAGAGTCGGCAGGCTCGGGGCTAGAGGCAGTAAGGACTATGAAACTAGCTATCTTCAATAATATCGGCAATGGCCGGAAAAGTCAAACAACCAAAAAAGGGGGGTCTAATGCCATATCCCATGCGCAAAAGATGGGTTAAATTGTGGACCCAGGAGACCCTTTACGGGACAACAAGCAGGGAATTAAGTCTTGAGCAACAAGCTATATGGTTTAAATTCCTAGCGCTAGCTGGGGATTCACCAGAGCCTGGCATTATTTGTGCAGCACCGAACTTACCCTACACTGACGAGCAGTTGGCCTACATTGTGGGAGCCCCCATAGAGACCTTGGTAGCAGCGAAATCGAAGATGGAAGAGTACCACAAGATTAACCAAGACCGAAGCGGTATTCACATACTTAAGTGGGAAATATACCAAGGAGCTCGGACAGCCTATATGCGGGATTATATGAGACAACGGAGAGGTAAACAACGTAGTAAACAAAACGGTAAACAAGTTAACAATTCAGTTAACGGTAAGCAAAACGGTAAACAAGTAGAGGAAGAGGGAGAGGAAGAGGGGAGGGGAGGAGCTAATAAATATAAATATTTATTAGGCTTTCAAAGCCTGAAAGATGAACTAAATGAAAGAAGAAATAAAAAGGACAAGATTGGCCTTTTGGTGGAAACTTTCGAATTTCACCATCGGAATGCTCCGGATGGAGATTTTGCGGATCTTGGGGGTCGGATTGCCGCTATCCTCAAAACAATTAACAATGATTACGGCTACTTTCTCAAACTTATCTGGGACACCGCTTCAGGAAACATAGCGGGCAGCCATCTGGGTTATATCCAAGGCATTATTCGCCGAACCCACCGCCAAACAGGGGAGCTAGTGGACTCAGGGCACTATCCGAACTTGAGTGAGGGGGAATAATGACAGAAGAAAGACTACCGCCGCATGACATAGAAGCTGAAGAGGCATTGCTGGGGTCTATTTTAATCGATAGCGAGCAAATCACGGTAGTGGACCTTGCGGCCTCCGACTT
>DAOUSX010000119.1 GCA_030627025.1 Dehalococcoidia bacterium | reverse complement strand
TTAAGAGGTGAACTGGAGGAGCTGGCTCAAAGGTGGCATAGTGGGCGGCTATTAAATGTGGGTTGTGCTCATGGAGCTGATTTCTTGCCGTTTAGGGAGGGGTTTGAACTCTGGGGGGTGGATTTCTCAGGGGTGATGCTCAAGCAGGGACAGCGGTTCTCAGCGAAATTGCAATTTAAGGCAAACCTGGTTATGGCTGATGCTGTTTCCCTGCCCTTTGAAAATGAGACGTTTGATTGGGCAGTGGCGGTAGCTACCTACCATCACGTTAAGGGGAAAACGGAGAGGGAAACAGCCCTACAGGAGCTAAAGCGGGTGTTAAAGCCGGGGGGTGAGGCTTTTTTGACGGTGTGGAATTGGGGACAACCAAGGTTCTGGCTGAGGTATAAGGAGGACAGAGTGCCCTGGAGAGTAGGAGGGAAGACTGTTTACCGTTATTATCACCTTTTCAGCTATGGAGAGTTTCAAAAGTTATTGGTCAAAGTTGGCTTTGAAATTATCAGCATATCGCCTGAGAGGTCGTATCGCTTCCCGATGAAGAACTTCTCCCGTAATATATGCGCCCTGGTGAAAAAGCAATAAGCTTTTTAAGCACGAAATTATAAACTCTAAATCCTAAACAAATCCCAATATCTAAATTCAAAGTTTAATTTAGCAGCTATCAGCCTTCAGCCATTGGCTAGTCCCTGACTGCTAGACAAATTCAAAACTCTAAATCCTAAAAAACATCAAAAATCAAAGATAAAAGGTCAAAATTACAAACCAAAATGAAAAAATAGTTTAATTTTTTCCTTTCAGAGTCAGTATGCTGGCGGCAAGGATGTTGGCAATCTCGGTAGCTTCTTTTGTAAGTTTGTTAATAATCCCTTTGTCAGCTCTACCCGAATCTTTAAGTAATCCTAGCCAGAATTTGCATTCATTTGCTGACTTTAACGCATGACTGAAGAAATTGGTGTAATCCTTCCTTGAAAAAGCTGCTTGAGCCTCAATCACATTAGCGCCAATGCTAGTGGTGCCCTGTCATTTTGCATTTTTACTTTTGCTCTTTTATTTTTTGTAGAGCCTTATTGAGGCGTTTGAGGCATCTTTGCTTATCGAGCGTTGCCATGGTTTGGAATAGTGGAGGCGATGCTGTGCGTCCCGTAATTGCCACTCGTAGCAGTCCGAAGAATTTGCTTGTGGTTAGCCCAAGCTCGGTAGCCAGGGGACGGAGGATGTTCTCCACAGAAACAGCATTCCAGGCTTCCAGGGGCTTTAGTCTTTCCAGGCTGGTTTCTATGGCTTTCGTGGCTGAGACGGCATCCATTGCTTTAATCAGGAGGCTTTGGTCATATTCCAACTCATCGAGAAAGAAGAAATCAACGAGGTGAGGCACATCAGCGAGCGTTCTGGCGCGCTCTTGAATCAAGGGCATTATTATGGAGATATAGGTGTCATCCAGCGGCCGCTTTACCGAAGATGGCAAGTCTCTTTGTAAGAATGGAATTGCCTGTGAAGCAAATTGCTCAGGAGTGAGCCGACGAAGATAAACTCCGTTCATCCACTCGAGTTTGTCTTTATCAAAAATTGCTGCTGTTTTCCCTACCCTTTCCAGGGTGAAGTGTTTTACCAGTTCCTCACGGGATAGTAGTTCTGTTTTATCATCAAGTGACCAACCGAGGAGGGAAAGGAAATTTATCATCGCCTCGGGGAGAATGCCCTGCCTCTGATACTCGATAATGTTGGTGGCGCCATGTCTTTTGGAGAGCTTAGCCCTGTCGGGCCCCAATATCATTGGCAGGTGAGCGAATTGCGGTGGTTGCCAATCGAGTGCTTGGTAGAGCAATATGTGGCGGGGGGTGCTGGAGAGCCACTCATCGGCACGAAGAACATGAGAGATAACCATCAGGTGGTCGTCCACCACGTTGGCGAGGTGGTAGGTGGGGTAGCTATCTGACTTGAGCAGGATGAAGTCATCCAGAGTATCATTTTGGAAAGTCACCTTTGCCCGAATCAGGTCATGGAATGAAGTTTCCCCCTCAAGAGGAGTTTTGAAGCGGACTACCGGGGTGACGCCACTTGCCTCCAGTTGAGCCCTTTGTTGGACTGTCAACTCTCGACAACGTCGGTCGTATTTTGGTGGCTGTTTTCTCCTTATTTGTTCTCGGCGCATTTCCTCTAACCGGTGCGGAGAGCAGTAGCATAAATAAGCAGGTCCCTGGTTAACTAACTTACGAACTATTTCCTGATAAAGCGGCAATCGTTGTGATTGGAAATAGGGACCTTCATCCCAATCCAGCCCAAGCCAGTTCAGGCTGTCGATAATATTTTCCACTGCACCTTCTACCTTTCGAGTGACATCGGTATCCTCGATGCGTAAAATAAACTTGCCGCCGTGATGCCTGGCGAAGAGCCAGTTGAATAGAGCGGTTCTGATGTTACCCAGGTGAGGATACCCTGTAGGGCTGGGTGCAAAGCGAACCCTTATTTCTGAGTGTGACATGAAGGTTTGCCAAAAATTATTTGGAGAGGACTCGTTGCAATTCCTTTAACTGTTTGAGATGTTTCTTAAGTTTGTCTACCAGTTGCGCTGCTCTTTCTAAGTTGCCCTCGGTCTCCTCTATTTCAGTGGTTAACTTGAATAACAATTCGTTCCGATGCTCCGTCAATTGGGATTCAAATTCAACTCCCTCTTTCAGGTAAGAGAGTATCTCGCTTTCTCCTTCTGCTTGTTCCTTGCTATATTTCTTAAATAAATCCATCTTGCTATGTCCCTTCTACATTATTCATAAATATATCATATCATTGTGTCCATTTAAAATAAGCGTCTTATATTATTCCTTTTAAGTTGAAGCTCCAAATCCTAGACAAATTGTAAATTCAAAGGTGTTTTGGGCATCTAGATTTCGCTCGTTTGATATTGTTTAGTGTTTCGGATTTGGTATTTGGAGTTTTGCTTTTCGGGGATTGCTTCGCGGAGCCTGTCCTGAGCAGAATGAGATTCTTCGCTACGCTCAGAATGACAAGGAGCGAAGGGCTCGCAATGACGGTGGAGAGTTCGCAATGACAAACGAAGGTTGCCAAGGACACAAAAGCCGCTGGCAATTTGCTAGTTTAGCGGGCTTTGCTTATAATCAAGCTACCAATGATTAAAACTTTTTTCAGGATTGCTTTTCTAGCGCTACTGGTAATTCCAATAGTGGGGCTTGTGTGGGGCGGCGTGGTTAGGGCTGCTAACCCTGACGTTCAGATTCTTCATGTAGAAGGTACCATCGTTCCTGCGGTGTATAACTATATCAATAGAGGCATTAGTCAGGCGGAGGAGCGAGGTGCTGGTGTTTGTATCATTGAGTTAGACACTCCGGGAGGGCTCCTTGGCTCCACGGATAACATAGTGTGGAGGATCATGAATGCTGATGTGCCTGTGGTGGTCTATGTTTCTCCTCGAGGGGCATGGGCAGCTTCTGCAGGGACGTTCATTACCTTATCAGCGCACATAGCAGCAATGGCGCCGGGGACCACCATTGGCGCTGCTCATCCAGTAAGCGGTGGAGGAGAAGAGATACCAGAGGAGCAAATGAAGAAGATAACTGAGTTCTCCGCTAAGTGGATTGAGACCATCGCCATGGAGCGTGGTCGTAATTTTGAGGAGGCAAGGCTGGCAGTGACTGAGAGCAAATCGTTCCGTGATGATGAGGCACTGGAGAGCAATCTCATTGACCTGCAAGCTGATAGTCTGGAAAGCCTTATTTCCCAGATCAATGGATGGAAGGTCACTTTAGCAAACGGCGATGAAGTCACCATTAACACTGTGGGTTATGAAATGACCCGAAATGAAATGAATGGCGTGGAACGATTCCTGCAGGTCATCAGCGATCCCAACATCGCTTACATCTTGCTCACTCTGGCCACGGTAGGGCTGATTACCGAGGTCTCCAACCCGGGGATGATTTTCCCTGGAGTAGCTGGTGGTATTAGCTTGATTATGGCGTTCTACTCTTTGGGTGTGCTTAATGCTTATTGGGGAGGGATGTTTCTCATCTTGCTTGCCGTGGGGCTTTTCGTAGCTGAGTTATTTATCACCAGCCACGGTGCACTAACTGCTGGAGGGATAGCCGCCCTGGTTGTTGGGTCGTTGATTCTATTCAGCCATACCTATAGCTCACCAGCCATGGAGGTAAATCGTGGGCTAATCGCCGGGGTGGTTATTGCAATTGCCTGCTTCCTTATCTTTGTCATTGGTGCTATTATCCGAGGGCAACGGCGGCGTAAGGTTACTGGTGCTGAGGGGATGATTGGTGGGGTAGCAGTAGCTAGAACACCGCTAGACCCTATAGGGACGGTTCTAGCTAAAGGGGAGCTGTGGACTG
>DAOUSX010000079.1 GCA_030627025.1 Dehalococcoidia bacterium | reverse complement strand
GGGAGATGTCCAGCGCTTGCATTACCTCACAAACGCAGCACTCTCTTTCCAGAAGGACTTTCAAAATCCTGATCCTGGTCTCATCGGAGAGTGCCTTGAATAGTTTTGTGAGTTCCCTCATTTGCCTTCAGCGGGTCGTATATTCACATATCCGCATATGACGTCTATTTTACCACTAACATCTTAGTTGTCAAGGAGAGCGGGACGCTTGGCCTACTTTAATTAAGGCTTTCCCGCCAGGCCCAGTAATCAGCAAGTTTTTTGATGCAATTTGCTGCTATTCTGGGGTCTCTATAAACGGGTATCTTCGCCTTTACAAAGTCGTCGAAGATATTCAAGGCAATCTCTTCCACGGCTGTGGCGGTCAAGATCACGAATATTGGAATATTTATGGTGTTCCTAGCCTCAATGATAGTGGTGGTCAGTTTCTTGATGCGTCCTTCATCTAAAAGTTCAAGCATCTTTTCCCGGTGAGCGTCTATGCTTATCACAATTCCATCGATATTGCTGTCTTTGCCGAGTGCCTTCAAAACTCCGTTGAGCGTATCCATTCCCCTCCAGCTGGCAGCCATATCCACAGGATTCTTAGTATTCACGCCAACTTTAGGCATTGTTGATTCAATTGTCCTTTGTGTTTCACGGGATAAGACCGGAATTTTCAGTCCTGCGGTAGAAAGGGTATCGGTATATTCCACGCTTTGGCCCCCGCTTATGCTGACAACACCGAGGTTGTATCCCTTTAAGTTTCCAAAGGCGAATGTCATCGTGGTGCAAATCAAATCGAGGAAACCCTCTGCCTTTACCACCTTGCTTTGTTTCATCACTGCCTCCCAGACATTCGCTGTTCCGGTCAGGATGCCAGTATGTGTCCCAGCAGCTCTGGTCCCTTCAGCAGTGTTACCGGCCTTCCACATTACCACCGGCTTCCTTTTGTTTGCCTCTTGAAGTGACTTGAGGAGCTTTTTGCCATCTTTTGCACCTTCAACATACATGGTGATCAAATTTGTTTCCTCGTCATCTTTGAAGAAATCGAGGAAGTCAGCAGGCTCGTAAAGTGCTGAGTTACCGCAGCTCACCGCTTTTAAAATCTCCACGCCATATCTTCTTCCGGTGACGGTTAAGTTCTGGGCTAACCCTCCGCTCTGGGATATGAAGGCAATATTTCCCTCATGTCGGGCTAGATCCGCGCCGGTAAAATTCAACCCGATTCTAGAATTGTAGAGGCCCAGGCAATTTGGACCGACTAGAATGATGCCGTATCTCTCGGCGATTTCCGCGGCTTTGGCTTCTAATAACCTTCCCTCCTCAGTTTGGATTTCCGAAAATCCGGAGGTAAAGACAGTCACAACTTTCACTCCCCTTTTACCGCAATCCTCCAATACTCGGGGAACAATCCTGTTGGGCACCATTACTATCGCCTGGTCTATTTCATCATTGATGTCAAATAGGGAAGGATAGACCGTTATGCCGAGATTTTCGTATCGGTGTGGATTGACTCCATAAACTTTCCCCTGGAAATTAGAGAGGTTACGGGCCCAAAATAGAGTTTCGGGCGAGATTCCGATCAAGGCCACTGTTCTGGGGTAAAAAATATCGTTGGTAACGGGTTTCTTCATGACGTGGCTAGTCTTCTTCCTGCGGTATTACCTTTACCTCATCTCCTGTGCGCATATTGAGGAAGTCAGCGGCGCTTCCGTTTTTAAGTGATATTTCCAGGTAGCTGCTGCTGCCGATGATAGCCATCAACTCTTCGCCTTCAGCATAGTAATTAGTTATACCCTGGATGAGACGCCCTGCTGCCTCGATAAGGATATCTTTGCCTGGCAGGTCAGACTTTTTGATGTTGGTAATCAAGTTGCCGAAGTGGTCAACATACAAAACAGTCCCCGTTAGATTACCTTGATAGTCAACGAGCGGCTTTGGGATGGGGAAAACCTGAAGGGAGGTTATTTTCTCCCCCAGTTCATAGGGTGATATGTCGAGGGACAGTGCGGCGGCGACGGGGGCGAAGATATCCCTTCCGTGGAATGTGGTGCTAACCGGCTGCCTCCAGAAGCGCGGCTCAGTTATGGCTACAGCTTCGAAACCCTTTCCCAGAGTTACTAAGTCCTGGTCTTTAGAATATTGAGCTGTTAAATCTTCGGTTGAGGACAATTCATCGATTACATAGCTGAGGATACCATTGTCCGGGGCAACAAACAAAGCTGAAGGCGTCTTCAGGATTACTCCGCGCCGCTCACTACCTACGCCAGGGTCAACAATAGCTACGTGGACGGTTTTCTTGGGGAAATAGCGATAGGTGTAACCAAGGATGAAAGCGGCCTGGTAAACGTTCTGGGGCTCGACGGAGTGAGTAATGTCAACGATGTTAGCTTCAGGATTGGTGCTCAAGATGACGCCCTTCATAACGGCAACATAAGCATCACCTGCACCAAAGTCGGTGGTCAAGGTTATTACCGAGTTCACGTTAAGATTAAATTATGTAGGAGATCTAGCAATCAATACTGCCAGGACAATGAAAACAATAACTAAAATGATAGTAAGGTTAAGCAGGGTTTTTTCCACTCCTCGCCGCGAACGGTAAACAGAGTCAGCTTGTCCAAAAATACCCCCGAGGCCACCACCATGTAGTTGAAAAAAAACAGTGACAATTAAGGCTATAGCTAATAACAGTTGAGCAACACAAAGATAAGTAGGCAATTTATCCTCCTCCTAACTGTTGCATAAGGATTTTTGTTACCACTGATGGGTTAGCTGCTCCCCTGGTCGCTTTCATCACCTGTCCAGTAAGAAAAGTCAAAGCTTGTTGTTTGCCATCACTATAGTCTGCCACCGCTTTGGCATTATTAGCAAGCACCTGCTCCACTATTGTTCTTAGCTCGGTGACATCGCTGATTTGACTTAGTTTCCTTTCAGCCACAATGTCGCTGGCTTTCTTCCCAGTATAAAACATTTCTTCAAACACCGCCTTGGCAACAGGGCCACTGATAGTCCCTTTATCCACTAAATCGAGCATTTCTACCAGAAGGCTTGGGTGTATCCTGGTATTTTCAATATCACTATCGGTAGCATTAAGCAACCGACTGAAATCGCCTAACAGCCAATTGCTCACCATTTTTGCCTTGTTAAGGCTTGTTAGCTTCAAGCAATCTTCGAAGTAATCGGCCATTGCCTTGGAACCTGTTAAGATATTAGCGTCATATAAAGGCAAGCCGTATTGCGCCATGACCCGCTCTTTTCTAGCTTCGGGTAATTCAGGTAATTTTGCTTTAATTTCCTCTATCCACGCTATATCGAGAAACAAAGGGGGCAGGTCAGGTTCAGGGAAATAGCGATAATCATCAGCGTATTCTTTGCTTCTTTGGCTAACGGTAACCTCTTTTTCATCCAGCCAGCCTCTTGTTTCCTGGACCAGCTTGCCTCCTTTATCAAGGACCTCTCTTTGTCTTTCTGATTCATATTTCAAGGCTTGATAGACTGCCTTAAAGCTGTTCATGTTCTTAACCTCAACCTTGGACAGCAATTCCTTGCTGCCTGACGGGCGGATGCTTATATTAGCATCACATCGGAAGCTGCCATCCTCCATATTGCCGGTAGATACTCCCAAATAGCGGAGGATAGTGCGTAATTTGATGAGGTAGTCTCGTGCCTCCTCGGCGGAGCTGATTTCGGGCTCACTGACAGTCTCCATTAGTGGAACTCCAGAGCGATTAACATCCACCAGGCTATAATTCTCCCTATGCAACAATTTAGCCACATCCTCCTCAAGGTGGACCCTGGTGATATTGATTCTTCTATGGTGTCCATTGCTGTTGATACCCAGCCAACCCTGTCTCCCGATAGGGGCGTCGTATTGGGAGATTTGATAGTTTTTCATCATATCAGGGTAGAAGTAATTCTTACGGTCAAATTTACTGTATTCAGCAATGGTGCAGTTTAGAGCCAGTGCCGTCATTATGGTGTATTCCACCGCTTTCTTATTGATAACCGGGAGCGTGCCGGGCATACCCAGGCAAATAGGGCAAACATGAGTGTTGGGTGGATCATCAACATAATCGGTGCTGCAGGAGCAGAACATCTTGCTCCTGGTTAATAATTGAGCATGGACTTCCAAACCAATGACAGTTTCGTAATCCATAAGGCTAATGTAGTATAGCAACCTATCTGGTTGGTAGCAAATATTCCCCCTCCCTTTGAAAGAGGGGGATTTATGCTGAGATTGCCACGCCTTCGGCTCGCAATGACAATGAAAAAGGGCGCAATGACAGGTAAGGGTCATTGCGCACTTGGCATAGACATATGAGTTAAAATAAGTATTGTGGAGCGAATTATTGCGCTACTGGAGAAGGAGTATGACAAACGCGAATGGCGTCCTGACGGGAAGCCGCTTGCTGGCCTGGTGCGCACCATACTTTCTCAGAATACCTCGGATACAAATTCAAAGCGTGCCTTCAATATATTGATGTCTGCCTTTGGTAGTTGGCAGGCTATTGCCTCTGCTCCTGTGGAACATATCGCTTATGCCATCAGGGTGGGTGGCTTATCTAGAATTAAGGCGGTGAGGATAAAGCAGATACTCAATGAAATTGAGAAAGAGCACGGTTGCATTAGCCTTGACTTCCTTAGCTTGTTGAATGTATCTGAGGCTAAGGATTATTTGATGAGGTTACCCGGAGTAGGAGAAAAGACGGCTAACTGCGTGTTGCTTTTTTCGCTGGGTAATCCCTGCCTGCCAGTGGACACTCATGTTTTTCGGGTAGCTAAACGCCTGGGACTGGTTGAGGATAAAGTATCGATAGAGAAGGCGCACTACCTGCTGCAACAGCAGGTCCCACCATCAAAGGTTTATCAATTCCATATCCACATGATAGAGCACGGTAGAAAGATATGCCATGCCAGAAACCCCGAATGTGATAGATGTATATTGAGCAATGATTGCCCCAGTTCGTCCGCCCATGAAAGGTAAGTGGTATAATTTTTGACATGGCACAGATATTGCAGAGTAAGAATCTAGCCACCAAATTCCAGATATTGCTTGAAATAGCAGCAAGTCAACCGAATATACAGCAGAAAAATATCGCTGGGAAGTTAAATATCACTCCGCAGGCGGTCTCCGAGTATGTTAAAGATTTGATAAGCGATGGCTGGCTTGCCTCTCAAGGTCGCTCCAGGTATCAGGTGACCAAAGAGGGTGTGGACTGGATTTTGAAAATGGCGCGGCAGTTGCAAAGCTATTGCTCATTTGTGAACAAGGTGGTGAGCGATATATCGATTTCTACGGCAATAGCTGCTGATAATTTATCCAGTGGTCAGCCAGTTTCATTATATATGAAGGACGGCTTGTTATTTGCCTCGAACAAGTTAGCCCGGGGAGCAGCGAAGGGAATAGTTGCATTCGATGCTAGGAAAGGTGAAGATGTTGGCATCTCTCAGATAGAAGGGGTAATAGAGCTGGAGATGGGCGAGGTAATTATTTGCAAGGTACCAGATGTACGGGAGGGAGGGTCACGGAACGTTGATTTTGCCCGACTGAAGGCGGAGCTGGATAAAAGCAGGCTGGTCGGGGCTATCGGCAATGAGGCTCTGGTTACCCTAAAAAGTATGGGTGTAAAGCCGGATTATCGCTATGGGGTCAAGGAGGCGATGGTGGAGGCGGTGTCCTGTGGACAATCATTCCTGGTAGTTTGTACTGAAGATGCGGTTTCAGAAGTATTTCGAAGACTGGAAGAAGAGAATCTGAAATATAAGATTGTTGCTTTGGCACGGATTAAGCGGTCTATCAGCACCTGATTGCTGCAGGCGTGGCAATCCAACCGCCACCTGTCATTGCGAGCCGAAGGCGTGGCAATCTTGGGGGTGGGGTTGGATAATCTTAAAGTAAACTGCTATTCAGGTCATACCTATGCCGAAAGACCACGGTCTTTTCTGTGGGAGGGTTTAGAATATGAGGT
>DAOUSX010000144.1 GCA_030627025.1 Dehalococcoidia bacterium | reverse complement strand
GGGATTGCCACGCCTTCGGCTCGCAATGACATGGAAGGAGGGCTCGCAATGACACTGAGAGAGGGCTCGCAATGACAGGGAGAGAGGGCTCGCAATGACAGTGAATGGGTCGCAATGACAGAGGAAGGGCTGACAGTGGAAGAGGGCTCGCGATGACAGTGAATGGCTCGCAATGACACTGAGAGAGGGCGCGCAATGACAGAGGAAGGGCTGACAGTGGAAGAGGGCTCGCGATGGTAGGAGATGTGTTAGGTTTATTCTCAAGAATGTTGTTTAGGAGGAAAGGCGATGATTAAGGCACACCTTTTGAGAAAGCCGGATAGCATGAGCATAGTATTTGTTTTGCTCAGCGTGAT
Source organism: Dehalococcoidia bacterium (assembly GCA_030627025.1). Taxonomy (GTDB): domain Bacteria; phylum Chloroflexota; class Dehalococcoidia; order GIF9; family AB-539-J10; genus CG2-30-46-19. Next base: position 3,494 of record DAOUSX010000144.1, on the reverse strand, counting down.
TATACTGTTGTTCATTTTTGCACCCTTGGTTAAGACGGTGGGCTCTTCGTCACCGGGGATATTATGGAATACCTTGCTTGATGAAGAAGTGTATTTCTCCGTTTTGCTCACCGTCTATGCTGCTGTGATAGCTACGCTGGTGGGGTTGTTTCTTGGAGTACCATTGGCTTATCTTCTGGCAAGGCATGAATTTTGGGGAAAGAGGTTTCTGGAAGGGCTCATTGATGTTCCTATCGTAATTCCTCATTCTGCAGCTGGTGTTGCACTGCTCTTCGTCTTTGGGAGCAACTTTCTTGCCGGCGAGATTTTTCATACCGTTGGGATTAGCTTCTTCAACAGCGTTGCTGGGGTTGTCATCGCTATGATGTTTGTTAGCATCCCGTTTCTTATCGATTCGGCCAAAGAAGGTTTCAAGGCGGTAGATGTGAGGTTGGAAAAGGTAGCCAGAACATTGGGTGCCTCGCCGTGGAGTTCATTCTTCCGCGTTTCCCTCCCTTTAGCATGGCGGAGTATCTTCGCTGGCTCGGTTATGATGTGGGCACGAGGGGCAAGCGAATTTGGTGCTGTGCTCATCTTAGCCTATTATGTGCCTTTCTTCGGGCATTACACTCGTGTTGCCCCGATATTAGTCGCTGACCGCTTCGCTTCGTTTGGATTGGAGTATGCCCAACCGGTGACTGCGATCGTGATATCAATCTCCCTCATCGTCTTCATCGTGCTGAGAACAATAGCTTATCGAGGACAAAAGGCATGATTGTAATAAAGGACCTAAAGGTCAATTTGGGCGATTTCCTGCTTCAGGACATCAACCTTACTATCAACTCAGGGGAATATTTCATTATCCTTGGACCTACAGGGGCAGGGAAGACTGTCCTTCTGGAAGCTATCGCCGGACTATATCCTGTTCTCGAGGGAGAAGTCTGGATCGAGGGCAAGGAAATCACCAAGCTCAGCCCGGAGAAGAGGAGAATCGGGATTGTGTATCAAGATTATAGCCTGTTTCCTCACCTTTCTGTGGGGGAAAATATCGCCTTTGGTCTCAAGTTAAGGAAGTGTCATAAAGGGGAGATGAAGGAAAAGGTGAATGACATAGCTGAGGTGGTAGGCATCACTCATTTATTAGAAAGGAAGCCACAAAGTTTAAGTGGTGGGGAGAAGCAAAAAGTAGCACTGGCACGAGCTTTGGTTATTGAGCCTGCGGTGCTTCTGCTTGATGAACCATTAAGCGCTCTGGATCCCGAGACAAAAGAGAGGATGCAGTCTACCCTCAGGGATGTGCATCGCAGGGTAGGGATAACCATCATTCATGTGACGCACGACTTTGAAGAAGCGATAGCATTGGGGCACCGAGTTGCTGTGCTGAATGATGGTCGTGTAGCCCAGGTAGGAACTCCTGAGGAAATATTGCGTCAGCCTAACTCAGAGTTTGTAGCTCATTTTGCGTTATCCCGGAACATCTTCAGTGGCGAAGCTGAAGAGGGTGAGGATGGCCATGCCTTTGTCGACATCGGTGGAATAAAGCTTGCGACGATAACGGAATTGACAGGCAAAGTGCGCCTGTCTCTTCGTCCTGAGGATATTATAATCTCAAAAGAGCCACTTCATTCCACTGCGAGGAACTGCATTCAAGGCGTGGTCAGTGATATTGCCCACAGGGGTGCGGTGGTTTACGTCACCGTGACCCTGCCTCCAGAATTCATCTGTCTCATCACACGCCAGGCGTTTGAGGAACTTGAACTCAGAGAGGGGGTAAGGGTATGGATTACATTTAAGGCTTCAGCAGTCCATGTTTTTTAGAAAAAAGTATTCAACTGTCAGTCTGACCTTGAGCGAAGCGAAAGGGAGGGGCCTCGGAGATTCTTCGCCTGTGGCTCAGAATGACGTAATAGAAATTGAAGGTTGTTTAATGGAAGGCAGGATAGCAAGATTAACGACGTCATTGCGAGCGAAGCGAAGCAATCTCATAGCAGGTGTAATATTTCTATTGTTAGTCATGCCATTGGTGGCTGGCTGTACTCTTCAGAAGGAAAGACTGACGATTTATCATGCCGGGAGCCTGGCGGTGCCGTTTAGCCAATTGAAAGCTGAGTTTGAGAGCACTCACTCTAATGTTGAAGTCCTTTGTGAGTCAGGGGGGAGCGCCACGATGATAAACAAGGCGATAACTGTGGCAGAAGCTGGTGAGACTCCACCCGATATAATCGCCTCCGCTGATTACAAGCTTATACCTGATAGGCTGTATGGAGATGGCTATGCCGATTGGTATATTGCCTTTGCCCGCAATAAGATGGTGCTTTGCTACCGGGACAACGCTCCCGCGTCTGATGAGATACTAAATGGTACCCGCACCTGGTATGATGTGCTCAGAAACGCCCCTGTGAAATATGGGCACAGCAAGCCCGACGATGATCCCTGCGGCTACAGGACACTGATGGTAATCCAATTGACTCAGAAGTATTATTACGATGAAGCTGCTGAACTTGGATTAGTCCCCGATGGTGATGCCGATGGATTATATGATGCACTTATTCCAGGAAGCGACCATGAGAGAGGCAGGATTGGCGGCATCAATGAAACCAGACGCCCTAGCGGCAGTGTGGAGGTGGTGAAGTCAAAATCGGTGGAACTTATCGCTTCGCTCCAGTCGGGCGACCTGGATTATGCCTTTGAGTACCGTTCGGTAGCGGTGCAACATGGGCTAAACTTCATTGAGCTTGGTGATGTTATCAATCTCTGTCAGCAGGGCGAGATTAGCGGAACAAACATAACCTATGAAGAGTTTTATCAAGAGGCTTCGGTGCAGGTTATGAAGGAGCCCGGTCCTCCTCCGACCTACAAGACTGAAAGTGGCGAACCAATTGTCTATGGCATAACCATTCTTAAGAATGCCGAAAATAAAGACCTTGCCGTAGAATTTGTGGAGCTTCTGTTATCCGGGGAGGGACATAATGTCATGGAGTTGAATGGGCAGCTATTTATCGAGCCATTGTTGTGTGACTATCCTGAAAATCTGCCTGTGCCAATAAAGGAGGTATTGTAGATGTCATGGGATTGCTTCGGCACTTCGTGCCTCGCAATGACAAAGGGGGGGTGCCTCGCAATGACAAAGGGGGGGTGCCTCGCAATGACAGCCCTATTTGTCATTGCGAGCGAAGCGTGGCAATCTCATAGATGGTGTGCAGCGTAATGATAAAAAGAGGGTATGTCTGGCAGTGATACGATGAGGATTCTTGACGATTTAATCTCCACTCTGACTGAGGATAGCCGGGTTAAGGAAATACACGCCTGTGTCTTCTGGACGGCAGTGCTAAGCAAGCATTGTGGATTGGCTTCCACCTTTCATGAGGAGCATCCATATCATAGACCGGTAAGAGATGTAGGAAATTTAACAAGTAAGTCGGCGTTAGAGCTGGCGGAATATGTGAAGTCGGATAATGTTTTGGAGGCATCCATCGGGACGGCAGCTATCAATTCGCTGATAGACATCGATGAGG
>DAOUSX010000162.1 GCA_030627025.1 Dehalococcoidia bacterium | reverse complement strand
CTTCGAGTTTTGTTTCCAGGCCTTCCAGCGATTTGATACTTCTCGCGTTTTTTAACACCACCATATTTCTTACTTCATTTCCATCGAACAATTTGAAAACACCTCTGCCCACAGGGATTTCATCGGGTAGTCCATAGTCCCTTCGCAAGGTAGTTAACAGGTCGGATATGGTTGCCGGGCTATCTAGCTTGACCTCAATTTCTCGCTGGTCCCCCAGAGCATCACGAATAAACAGAAATGGCTTTACGGTTACTTTCACCATTTTCCCCCTTCCGTTTTAAGGGCTGTTTAATTTCCCAAAGGCTCATTTTTGAGCTTTACAGTCTTCTTTACCTCATCTATATTGCATGGCCTCTGTTGAGTGGGTGGGGCTTGTGGGCTTCGATTTTGTTTTCTCGCTTTAGAGTTCTTTCTTCAATATCTTGTCTTTGAGCGTCTCCCACTGTTCCTTGGTGAGGACACAGGTGTTGCCTTTCTCCCCTATTTCCACTCGTGTGTTTGTTATCTTGACTACCGGGCATTGCGAGCACGTGCCGCATAGGCTTACGATTTTCATGTTGTTACCTCCTTTCTTCTAAAATTCAAAGCCCTCGTTAGCCCCACCCACAAGCGCGAGTATTCATCATATTCAATATTAACCTAACGAATACCAAACTTCCACCTTTTATTATGCTTCACTTCTTTGCGCCTATATCATTGAAAAGCACCAACCCAGAGCTAAAGCCATAGTACTAATGACTAGCAGGTAGGTAAGCAGAATCTTGGCGCCAAATTCCTTCCTCAATACTAGGATGGTTCCCCAGCTGGTAATCGGACCTACCAATAGTAGCACCATTCCAGCGCCGATGTTCATTCCCTGTGATACAAAGGCGTGAACCAAGGGAACGCTAGCTGTGGAGCAAATATATATCAAAAGTCCAAAGACAAGACTGAATAGATACCCTAATCCGCCGCCAAGATAACCTCCTACAAATTTCCCTATGGGGGCAATCGCTGCTACCAGTGCCGCCAGGACCAGTCCCAAAAGCAGCTCCGGCCCAATCTCCTTCACCATATCCACAAAGCCAAACCTCAAAGCAGAAGCTAATCTCCTCTTGATGTTCCTCGCAGCTTCGCCTTCAATGGCATATCTACCAGCTTCTTGCTCGAAGGCTGCCTGGCAATGCGGGGAGCAGAAGTAATAGCTCTTACCTTCATACTCCGTTGTTAATCCCTTTTCTGTATTCACGTCCATGCCACAAACAGGGTCCTTAGCAAGCTCTACGTCTTGACGAGAGCTTGACGTGCTTTTGGGTTCAAACTTGATGAGGTTGCCGATGGCACCCATAACGAGCCCCATCAAGATCACGGCAAGGAATATGAATACGGTGAACTTTATTCCCAGCAGGGCATAGCAAACTAAAAGGGCGCTTATAGAGGTAGCTGGCGTTGCTACCAAGAAAGCTAAAACTGGTCCTAACCTTGCTCCCTTCTGGTGAAGGCTCACCGCCACCGGGAGGGAGCCAAAGCAGCAGATGGGAAGGATTGTCCCGGCAAGGGTGGAATAGAGAAGCGGTTTTATCCCCCGCCCGCCGAGGTGCTTTTCCACCAAACCAGTGGGAACAAATTCATGGATCAAGCCACTGAGGAAAAAGCCTATCGCCAGGAAGGGCAATACTTCGATGAGATAATCCTTAAATACGATGAGGAACTGGACTATCAACTATTTACCCCCGGCGTATTGAAGCTGTGGCTGGCTATATTGTGCCTTGCTTTCTCACTTATATGCCTTCACTGTAATGCTCAGAAGCTTCTTTATCACTTTGCCTCCCTTGCCCTCTATATAAAACTCCTTGCTAGATATCACCTGCACATCCCCAAAGCCAGCTTTCTTTATCTTTTTTAAGTATTCCTGTTGCTCCAAAGCCCCGGCAATACAGCCTACCCAAGCTTCCGGGTCATTCTTTATCTCATCAGGGAGTGCTCCCTTGGAAACTATATCAGAGACCGTGAGCTTTCCCCCGGGCTTCAGGGCTCGGTAGGCCTCATGGAAGGCCTTAGATTTATCTGGAGAGAGATTGATAACGCAGTTGCTGATAATGACATCCACAGATTTATCCTCGACGGGGAGTTTCTCGATTTCCCCAAGGCGAAACTCTACGTTATGGTAGCCATGAGTCGTGGCGATCCCTTTCGCCTTATCTACCATTTCCTCCGTCATATCAACTCCAATAACCCTGCCGGTGGAACCAACCTTATTAGCTGCTAAGAATACATCTATTCCTGCCCCCGACCCTAAATCCAGGACTACCTCGCCCGCTTTCAAGTCTGCTATAGCGGTGGGATTACTACAACCCAAACCCATAACCGCCTCTTCTGGAATATGGTCCAAATCCTCTCTCAAGTATCCGATAGCCTCAGCTTGGGACAGGGGGCTGATCCCGCAAGCACAACTTGGACAGCAGCTCTGTTGGTCTTGCTTAGCTATCTGAGCGTATCTCCTCTTCACCACTTCCTTGATTTTCTTCTCTTCCATAATTCATCTCCTGACACTTACACAGCGATAGCTCTTTCATCAGGACTTCGCTATCAATAATTAACTTGGCTAACCTATCGTTCGTGATCTCATAGTAAACCTTCTGAGTCTCTTGTCTGTCCTTCACGATGTTGCACTCCTTAAGGGCTTTGAGGTGATGTGAAATGAGGGATTGTTCTTTATTCAGAACCCTGGCGAGTTCACCAACACATCTCTCACCCTTAGTCAGCAGCTTAAGTATTTGGAGTCGCGTAGGCTCCCCAATGCACCTCAAAAATCTTGCCTGATTCTCCTCTGCCGTCATATGAACCCTTGTTTATATGAATTGTAATTCATATATGAAGTGGAGTCAAAAATCGTTAACCCGGAATAATGCGTGAGATATCTATTGGACTGTATGACATGACAAGAAAACAAAGCTAGACATTATTTGTGGTTATCTCAAAATTCCAAGGCTAGGTCTACTTCTTTAGTTTGTGGTGCTCTTTAAGCATACACTTATTCAGGAGACTACCTTTCCGGAGTGGAAAGCTCAAACATCCCTTCCAGTGCTTTTCTGGCACCCTGGCAAACATCCTCATCTACATGAACAATTGGTCCTTTTTGCTCCATCGCTTTTATCACCTTTTCAGCCGTAATCATCTTCATATCAGGACATACCAGATATTTAGAGGCTGGTATGATGTTTTTCTCTGGTGATTCCCTTTTCATCCTTGAGATTATGCCCATTTCTGTGCCTACAATGATTGTCTTTGCGCTGGTTTCTTTAACATGGTGGATTAAGGCGGATGTCGAGCCAACAAAATCTGCAAGCTTTATAATCTCTGGCGTGCATTCTGGGTGGACAATTACCTCCGCCTCTGGATACCTCTCAAGATTTCTGGCGATATCCTCTGGTGTTAATGCATGATGGACGGGACAGCATCCGTTTTCCGGGACTGGAATTATCTTTTTATCCGTCTGTGTGGCTACATAATGGGCAAGATTCTTGTCTGGGGCAAAGATTATTCTGGTTGATTTCATACTCTTAACTAACTTT
>DAOUSX010000132.1 GCA_030627025.1 Dehalococcoidia bacterium | reverse complement strand
CCCGATACCAAGGCACAGGTGCAGCAAATAGAAGTTCCAGAGGGCTGAAGTCTTGCTCAGCAGCACTAGGGCGAGTGGTGTTACCATTGTCCCGAGAAGCAGGACCTGGCGCGGTCCACGCCTATCAGTAAGTTGGCCTACGATAGGTGAGGCAATGGCCATGGCGAGCATAAAAGCAAAAAAGGCGGTGGTTACCTCGCCGCGACTCCAGCCAAAATCATCCGCAATAGGCTTGTTCAGAACAGTGAAGCCGTAGAAGGTGAGCCCGCTAGACAGAGTCAGAGTGGCAAACCCCGCCGAAACAATCCAGTAACCGTAGAAGAATCTATTTTTGATGGTCACTCATAGGCCTGCCAATATTGTTGCCTTCTATTCTACAGTGTTAACCTGTTTATTGACAATGAGGCAAAGCAGTTTAAACAAACGTCAGATTGTTCAAACGGGCAAGAGGCATAAAGCTTGCTGGTCAAGACTGGTTTCGAGTTAGCCATAGGCAGCTAAGCACGGCACCAGTGGAAGAACAAAAATCTCTTGACAAGCGTGATATAATACAAATTAATCAAAAAATTCATAGCAAGACCGTTAATAAGCTCAAAAGCTATTGTTCGTATGATTTGAGTGTGATTTGAGACGCCTTTACACACTTGGAGTAGGATAACTTCAGCGGGGGGTGGGGAGCAAAGAGGGTTATAGGGAGGAATATAGTGTGTAATGAAGGGCTCGGAAGGCTCAATGTTTTGTGCCTCTGAGCCCTTTTGTGTATAAAGATAGGGACTGGAATCCAGAGGGCAAGCAGGCACCCCAGCGGAGCATGAACGATGATACTAATAATAGGGATTACAGGTGCATCAGGTGTTGTATATGGCACTAGACTATTAGAAGTGCTTTCGAGTATGAAAGAGATCGAAACACACCTTATCATTTCTGAGGCTGGAGAAATAAATATTAACTATGAAACCAACTGGAAAATAGAGGATGTAAAAGCTATGGCAAGCTTCTCCTACGATATTAATGATATTTCTGCTCGGATCGCCAGTGGCTCGTTTAAGACAGATGGTATGATTATTGCTCCTTGCACAGTAAAGACAATGTCGGCATTAGCCAATTCATATGCTGATACTTTACTAACCCGCGCTGGGGATGTGACGCTTAAGGAGAGAAGGAAATTAGTCCTATTAGTAAGGGAGACACCCCTTCATATAGGTCATATAAGAAATATGGAAAGACTGTGCGAAATGGGGGCTATTATTATGCCGCCAGTTCCTGCTTTTTACCACAGACCCAAAACAATTCAAGACATTATTGACCATACAATTGGCAAAGCATTAGATATCTTTAACATAAAGCATAACCTCTTTGAAAGATGGCCGGGCCTTCTGAGTGAGGAGGGCTCCTTTCCACTAAGGGAATGAGCCAATGGATAAATATAAGATAACTAGAGGGGAAGGGAGGACAAAGATCAGTCTCTCAGCACATCATATGGGTAGTGACCTTATAGTATATCTTTATAATGAAAACGCTCATATTGGTGCAGTAGCTGTAGGAGAATACGAGCATAAGGAAAAAAGGGCCTCTACGTCGGTGATTACCAGGCTAGGACATAAGGATGACGTTGTAGCACAAAAAGCGGCTCACTCAATAAGTAAGTCTACGAGAAAGCCGGTATGCGTTATTGCTGGTATTCACCTTGATAATATCACCGAAATAGAAATAAGCAAGATATTGGAAAATACCAGTAGTTTAGTGGATGAATTTATCACCGAGAGGGGGTGTAAGATGTAAAATTGATGCATACTTAGAGGACTTAACCAAAATTAAAAACAAAGGAGATAAATAACAATGGCACAACAACAAGAGCAAGTGTGGGCTAATCCAGCAGGATGGGCACTGCTCGCAGTAGCTGTACTCACTGCTTGTGTTGGTGTTTTTCATGCCGGATTGGTACCTATGACTACCGCTCCCCTCTTGATAGGAATCTTGTTAGCTTGTTCCTTGCCACAGCTAATAGGTGCTATCATCTGCTTCAGAAGAGGGGAGATTTTGTTCGCCTCCATAGCCGGTCTTTTTGGGACGGTGATAACCCTTGGTGCTGCTTTTACCGTATATCAACTAGTCATCCAGGCTCCAAAACCAGGGGCGTTCACTCCTGAAATAATGGGCACCTTTTGGATCACTTTGTTCGTAATCACAGAGATATTCGCCATCGGGTTTGGACGGATGAGCTGGTTTGTTTTGGCATTCGTAGCTGAAGTCGGGGTGATGTTCTTGCTTTTGGGGATATTTGCCTGGTCGGGCATACCTGTGTTCAGCATTATAGCCGGTTGGCTAGCTCTAATATTCGCTGCTTTCTGTCTTTACGTCGCCTCGGCTATATTGCTTGGCGAGCACTTCCAGAGGCCGATATTGCCTATAGGGCGTCCCGTTTTTAAGTAATGAAAAACAGAGGAGGGAGAAAAAATTGCAGAAGAAAAGGTAGCCAGATTTCCTGACCCCCACGAATTTCAAGTCCCCCCGGAGCTTGAAGGGTGGGAGGAGATGTATCCCCAACACTATCTATTTGCCAAGGAAAGGGGAGAATGGGAAAGCAGGCAATTCTGGTATCAGGATAAGATACATGACCCGGAGCCTATGCCCCCACTCGACCTGATATTCCACGAGGCATGGCAGATATCTCTCGCCCAGTACACTACCCGGGTATTCTGTATCCCCCCGGCCCAAGGCATCGCCCAGAGAATGGTTGGCTGCTACATGTATATCTGCGCTATTGAACCACCGCCACCAGAGATACAGAAGGAGAAGGCTGAGCTGTTTGGTAAGCGAGTGTTCTATATATTTGAGCACTATGATGAGCTGTGGGAGAAATGGCTTAATAAGTTTCAGGCACTGGGTAGGGAAATGACAGCCGTGAAAATACCTGAAGAATTGCCCAAATACGTTCCCGAAGACCAGGTTTTGCCGGCTCCGCGCGGCTATTATGCATCCTACGAGGTAATCGAGGCCTTCAATACACTGGTAAGTCAAATGTTCAAGGGCTGGCAGTATCACTTCGAGATGCTGAACCTGACCTATCTAGCCTACCTGATGTTTGCTGATGTAGCCAGGAAGCTGTTTCCGGGGATAACCGAGAGCGCTATTGGCAAGATGGTAGCCGGTGCTTATGTATCAATGTTCCGCCCCGACGAGGAGCTTTGCCGGCTATCCAGGCTAGCTGCCTCTTTTCCCGGCATAGGTGACATCATCAAGCGTGATGTGCCTGCTGAGCAGAAGATAGCAGAGCTGGGCAAGACTGAAGATGGAAGAAGGTGGCTTGAGGAGCTGGAGAAGGCTAAAGACCCATGGTTCTATGTATCATGTGGCAGTGGATGGTTCAACTACGAGGGGAGCTGGATAAACAAATTGGACCTCCCATTTAGCTATATGAAGAGCTACGTCGAGAGGTTGGATAAGGGGGAGAAGATAGAGAGGTCACTAGAGGATATAAGCCAGAAAAGGGATGAGATTGTGGCCGAGTACCGTAAGCTGATAAAGACTGACGAAGATAGGAAATCGTTTGAGGATGCTCACAAGACTGTCAGGAGCATATACCGGTACGCTGAAGACCACCTTTTCTGGGTAGAGCACTGGTTCCACACCATATGGTGGAGTAAGATAAGGGACATCGGCAAGCTCTTCGTTAAGTATGGGATGTTAAAAGAAGTAGATGATATATTTATGTTTAATAGATTTGAAGTGCCAGAGATGATAGAGGAATTGGTAATCGGCTGGGCGTTGGGTGAAGGTATCCCGCTGAGAGGCAACTACTATATGGACAAGGCTAAGAAGCGGCAGAGGATACTTGCGGCAGCCAGGAAGTGGGCACCGATACCTGCTCTGGGAATCCCGCCTGAAGAGGTTGCTGAACCATTCACCGTGATGTTATGGGGTGTTACCACCGATAAAGTGCAGGAGTGGCTAAAAGGAGTAGCTGTGGTACCTAAGGTGGGAACCGAGATTAAGGGCTTCGCCTCCTCAGCAGGAGTTGTTGAGGGACCAGCCCGAGTGCTTAAGCTCCTTGAGGATATTGTAACCCTGCAAGAGGGCGAGATTATGGTCTGCCCATGCAGTAACCCAGCCTGGGCTCCCGTGTTCACCAAGATTAAGGCGGCGGTTACCGACATCGGTGGGCT
>DAOUSX010000066.1 GCA_030627025.1 Dehalococcoidia bacterium | reverse complement strand
TTAAGCAGGTAACCATCCTTGCTCTTTGACACAGTCGCCTCTATTTCCATGGTCGTGGTGTCGTATAGAGCAGGTGCCATCTGGCTGGCTACAAAGCGTTTCCAGATTAGTTCATAAAGCCTGGCCTGGGCGGAATTAAGGAACGACTTGACTTTCTCTGGCTCCCGTACAACTTTGGTAGGTCGGATTGCCTCATGTGCTTCTTGGGCCCATTTTGTCTTTTTAGCGAAAGTGCGTGCTTTCGAAGGAAGGAAAGGCTTTCCATATTTCTTGTTGATGAAGCTTCTTGCCTCAGCGAGGGCGGAGGGAGCAATGTGAGTGGAGTCGGTGCGCATATAAGTAATGAGTCCCACCGAGCCTTCTTCACCAAGCGGTAAACCCTCATAAAGCTGCTGAGCAACAACCATGGTATGTTTAGCAGTGAAGTGTAGCTTTCTCCAGGCTTCTTGCTGTAGAGTACTGGTTATAAAAGGTGCAGCTGGCTGGCGAGGCACCTGTTTTCTTTGAACGCTACTAACGTGGTATTTAGACTTTTCCAAGCGGGCAACAATTTCTTTGGCTTGCTTTTCATTATAGATGTTCAGTTTTGTGCCATCGCGGAAAGCTACGACCTCGGCTTTGAAGCTTGTTTGCTGCTCTTGAGGAGCTAATTCAACTTCAATGCTCCAGTACTCTTCAGGCGTAAAATTCTCAATTTCCTGTTCTCTATCAACGATCATCCTGACTACTACAGATTGGACTCTGCCGGCGGATAGTCCCCGTTGTATTTTTCTCCACAGCAGCGGGCTTAATTTATAGCCAACAAGCCTATCCAGAATGCGTCTTGCTTGCTGGGCGTTAACGAGGTTCATATCAATAGCGCGGGGTTTCTTGAATGCCGCCCGGATTGCCTCTTCGGTTACTTCGTGAAACACAACACGGTGGATAGGGGTATCGTTTCCATCCAGCTTGGATGCCTTAATCAAATGCCAGGAGATCGCCTCCCCTTCACGGTCAGGATCAGTAGCTAAATATATCGAGCTAGCTTTATTAGCGGTATTCCTGATTTCGCGGATTATTTTTCTTTTTCCCTGTAGAATGACATATTCCGGAGCAAAGTCCTTCTCAATATCCACACCCAGGCTTGACTTAGGTAGGTCGCGAACATGTCCCACTGATGCTTTGACCGTGTAGCCGCGCCCCAGTATCCTGTTGAGCGTTCTTGCCTTGGCGGGGGATTCAACAATGATTAGTTTAACTGCCATGATTTATTCTTTGCCTACTCTACCACTAAGCACATAATTCATATTTCCAACTTGCTTGGCTATTCCTTTCAGTTCTAGCATAGCCAGTGTGCTGCTTACTTCCGGCATGGCCAAACCACTGCGCCGGCAAATTTCATCTATGTGGCCTGGCTCGAAAGTTAATTGATTTAACACCTGTGATTCTTTCTCATTAGCAGGTAGGAATTCCTTGATCTCCAGTTGCTGTGCCATCGTGGTTAAATTCAGCTCCTCCAGAATATCATTACAATTGCACACCAACTTAGCTCCTTCCTGTATAAGATGGTTAGTTCCCTTGCTGCTTGGGGAAAGAATACTGCCGGGAATAGCAAAAACATCTCTGTTTTGCTCTACTGCCTGATGCGCAGTGATTAAAGCACCACTTCTCTCACCAGCCTCTACTACTAGCACACCGAGACTTAAACCACTCATAATTCGATTACGTTGAGGAAAGTTATCAGCTTTTGGTCTAACCCCCAGAGGATACTCGCTTACCAATGCTCCATGCTCCATAATAGCCTGAGCTAGTTTAGCATTGTCAGCAGGGTAGACGATATCCAGTCCTGAGGCAAAAACAGCGATAGTCTCGCCACCGCTATCTAATGCTGTCCGATGAGCTATGGAATCGATTCCTCTAGCTAAACCACTAATGACGATAATCCTGCTCTGCACCAGGTCAGCTACGATTTCTTCGGTTACTTGTCTGCCATATACAGTGGGCTTGCGTGTGCCTACTACTGCCAGGTAGGGGTCATCTTTTGGCAGTAAGTTGCCTCGAACATAAAGCACTGGGGGGCAGTCGTAAATCTCCTTTAACCTGGGAGGATAAGAAGGGTCCTCATAGGTAAGCACTTTTATCTTATATCGCTCCAGTTTCTCCATCTCATCATCCAGGGAAATTCTGGGGCGTAAGGCAGCCATGGCATTTACGCTCCGTGAGTCCAAGCCTGCTTGCTTTAACTCGCTCACGGGAGCATTCCAGGCATCTTCTAGATTAACAAAGCGCTCTCTTAATCGCGAAATCCTGACCTTGCCAATACCGGGTATCCTGGAAAAACCTATCCAGTATTTCAGTTCATTTTTTTTACTTGCCATACGACTCAAGGGAAGTTTAGCACAGGCACTATCTAGGGACAATGAATTAATTCTCGCAGCTTTGGCATCATTTTCTTTGTAGCTTTATACCCCTGGTCTATAGCCTCCTCACCTTTATAAAATGCAAATGTCCCTACGAAGCTAAGATCAGGCGCTATGACTATATCTGCCGATTTCGTTGCCAGTCTGATTTTTTCATATTGCATAGCATTAATTAACTGCATCAAAACCTCGAACATATTCGGGGTTTGCGGGTCTATTTTCCCGCTACCCGCGTAAATCCTCGCTCTGGCAGCATTGGAAAGCTCATCGAATATCTTGAGCCTATCCTTATTTCCTCGTATTAGACTATTGAGTCTCCTCTTTACAATCGATAGGCGCGTGCTTTCAGGGTAGGGAATCGGTTTATCCCTGACTTCTTTTGTAGCTCGACTCCGCCGTTTTCTTCGCTGAGATATGCCAGTTGTATTTACAGCAATGACGACCTCAGCGCCCATCTTGCGGACAACATCCACGGGCATGGGATTGACCGCTCCACCATCAATCAAAAATCTGCCTCTCCACTTCACCGGTGTGAATATCATTGGCATCGAAATGCTAGCTCTTACTGCTTCTGCCACTGAGCCTTCATTAATAACAATTTCTTCCATGCTTCGAATATCAGTGGCGACAACGCTAAGCGGTATTTCTAAATCCTCGAACCTTACATTTCCAATAATGGAACTCAAGAATGATTTAGCCCTCTGTCCTTGCACAAATCCTTTCCACAGCAATATCAGGTTCAGGTCAACTAGGCCAGCTAGCTTTCGCCAATCTAGCCCTAGCATTATTTCCTCTAAAATGGCAGCATTTCTCTCTTTGGCATAGCAGGCACCCGCAAGCGCTCCGGCACTTGTGCCGCTTATCATATCAATAGGGATGGATTCATCTTCCAGGGCTTTCAATACTCCAATATGAGCCATTGCACGAGCGGTGCCACCACTCAGGGCTAAACCAACTTTAGGAGTTTTGCCCTTTGGATGCTTCATATTCACTAATCTCCTTATTGCACAGCTACAATCAAGATAAAATTCCTAATCTCTAAAGGCGTAATCCACAGCCGCCTGAGCATGTATCATAGTAGTATCAAAAAGGGGAACAGAGCAATCTTTTTGCTTTATCAGGGAGGGCAACTCTGTGCAGCCCAGGATAATTCCCTGGGCACCTTGGTCAATAAGTTTTTGGATAATTGTTTTAACTTGCTCTCTTGACGAACTCGTTATCTTCCCTACGCACAATTCCTCAAAGATTATATTATGGACTGTCTGTCGGTCAGCCTCATTTGGAACTACGACACCGAGACCAAATTTATCTATCAAACGCCCTTTACAGAAATCCTCCTCCATAGTATATGTAGAGCCTAAAAGACCAACCTTTTTCAAACCCGAGGAAACAATCTTTTCCGCGGTAACATCAGCAATATGCAGCAGGGGAATATTTATACTTGCCTCAACTTCTTCAGCCATCTTATGCATTGTATTGGTGCAAATCAGAACAAAATCTGCGCCAGCTTTTTCTACCTTTCTTGCAGCATCCACCATTAAATCTGTTGCTTCATCCCACTTTCCCTGGTGTTGAAGCTGCTCAATCTCCTCAAAATCGAGGCTGTACATCACAATTTTAGCTGAATGAAGCCCGCCCAGCCTTTTTTTCACTGCCTCATTCATAATCCGGTAATACTCCGCCGTCGATTCCCAGCTCATTCCACCGATTAACCCAATTGTTTTCATCTTTGCCCCTTTATTTACGCCTTAAACAGGCAGTAAGTCACAAAAGTAAAATGAGTCTCTTAACACAATTTCTCCTGTAGTATATCGCACCCTGGTTTTAAACATCGGACCGTCGAATACAAATGAATGAAATTCACCGTTTTCGCCGCATGGGTCAACATTTGCCGGGAGCTCGGCTAAGAAATCCTTGTCAATCATCCTCCCCACAAATGTTTTATCGAGAACCTTTGAGTCAACACAGGTGGTAATAGCCTTGAAGCCTGAATTTATAAATGTCTGGATAAGCTCCGCGCTGTTCTTTCCCCATAAAGGGAAAATCCCTTTCATTCCTATCTTTGCCAGGTTATCCTCTCGATATTTCCTTATGTCGGCAAAGAAAATATCCCCGAAAACCACCGAGGTGATACCTTTGTTTCGGAATTCAAGAGAAGCGTCCATCATTTTGGACTCGTATTCCTGGGTAAACTCACCCTGGGAAACGAATACTTCATACAACGGCAAGCCAAGGCATTCAGCCTGACGCTCTATCATACTGCGCCTTACACCGTGCAGGCTTACCCTGTCGTAATCCTCTCTGATAGCTGTCAGAAGCGATAGCACTTCATATTTACGGCTTTTCTGAAGTTCATAAAGCGCCGAGGTACTGTCCTTGCCACCACTCCACCCGAAGACGACTTTTTCAGGCATTTAACTTGTCCTTAGAAAATCACTCTACGCCTATAGCAGGATACAAGCCCAATTTTATCCATTCCGTTGCTCATTTTGATCAAGTCTAGTAGGATATTCATCCTCCTGTGTGTAACCAATAGTGGGATTAAGAAGTATCCCTGTATCCTTTTGAAGCTGTTCTATATATTGTTGACTTTCCTCCGTCCATGCCGGTATATCCATTAAACAAAAATCATAAGAGCAGGTTGGCTGTATTTTCTTTTCAGTTGCAATACCTAATACCTTTTTGTTCTGTGGATATACCCCGCGGGCAATCCAACACATTGCTTGCAACATTGCTTTTCTCCTTTCTCTTGGTTCAGGATCGTCTCCGAAGAGAAAGCAATAAGTTATTCCGTCTCCCAATAATGTTCGACGAAATAAATCATAAGTATTATCATTGTGTGCCCGTACCTGCGCATCAAAATATACCTTACCCAAATAGCGCCTGTGAAAACGATTAGGGCGGGCAAGTTCTCTGGCTATCACTTCATATTCAGATGATCCTTCGTGCGCTCTATTGATTATGCTATCCCATCCATAACTAATTTCGTCAGCCTTTTTCTTTGCTTCATATTCTGGTTTACCTTGAAGATTCTTCCAACATCCTTCTTCAATCATTATGTAGTCTGCCTCTTCAAATTTTGCAAAACTGCGATTATCCATCAAATACGAAGCAAGCAATTCTTCCTCTCCACCCACAATAACCAGGGGCTTATTTTTTTTAAGAAAAGCTTCTTTTATCCGCAAATATTTGGTAAAGTCGCTTATCGTATTGAGTTCATTAAGGACGATTTGCGTGAAATCTTTAGTAAAAACATGGACTATGTAATTTTTAATTTTCCTAACAAAGGAAAATTTTTCCTCTCCTTTTCCAAGTAGTACAGATATAAGATAAATTCTCTTGATTGTCGCAGGGTCAAAATTTTCCTTTACCCTTCGCGGATTTTCAAGTTCTAGCGGCGTTCTTAAATCAAATAATTGCCTTCTTGCCCCTGAGAGTTGTCGCAAATTTTTTTCAACTTCTGCCTTATTGTATTCACCCTGCCTATTTAACTTTAGGTCTTTAATTTGCCAGATGATGGCAATATCATCGAAAACTACTAACAGATCGCATAATTCTTTTCCGTTAGGTAATTTGGGGGTTAAATAACACCAGTCCGTGAGAAATGTTTTTATGGCTAAGTCGTGGACTATCTTCTCTGCGTTTTTACCTTTCAAATAGAAATAATCTTTAGAGACATTCATTTAAAAACTGATTCATCTAGTTAACATTTCCTATATTTTTACCACTCCCACAAGTGCACAGAGCACTTCTCCCAATTCTCATAATTCTTCAAGTTCATTAGAGGGTAATGATTGTTAACTTCGATATATACGAACCTTCCCAACTTCAGCGGAGAGGGTGGGATTCGAACCCACGGTCGCCAAAGGCGACACGCGCTCTCCAGGCGCGCCTGATAGGCCACTCCAGCACCTCTC
>DAOUSX010000090.1 GCA_030627025.1 Dehalococcoidia bacterium | reverse complement strand
TTAAGCATCTGGGGAGACCACTCTGATGCTGTGGCTGTAAGAGATACTGGCTGGATTCAGATGTTTGCCGAAAATGCTCAGCAGGCATTTGATTTAACCCTGTGTGCTTTCCGTATTGCTGAAGACCCTGCAGTTCTCCTTCCTACTATGGTGCACATTGATGGCTTCCACCTGTCACATGTTATTGAGCCTGTTTTGCTTCCTGAGCTTGAAGAGGTGAATAAATTTCTACCTAAGTTTCACCCTCGTTACACACTAAATCCAAATAAGCCGTTAACTATGGGTGACTTCGCCACGCCTGACCTTTATACCGAGACCAAGAAAGGCCAGGACGAAGCCCTAAGAAATTCCATGAAGGTGATTTTACAGACATGGCGAGGATTTGGAGAGCTCTTTGGACGTGATTACCTCCCCGTGGAAATGTATCGAGCTGAGGATGCCGATGTTTTGCTACTGACCATGGGCAGCTTCAGCGAGGTAGCCATGGGAGCCATAGATGAACTTAGAGAGGCTGGGGGAAAGGTAGGATTAGTAAGATTACGCCTATGGCGACCGTTTCCCTTCCATGAATTTCGTCAGGCAGTAACTCAAGCAAAGCTGCTCATTGTTCTTGACCGTGCTATCTCCTTTGGTGGACCAGGTCCTGTTTGCTCTGAAGTAAAGGCTGCTCTATATCATCTAAAAAAGAGGCCACAAATCATTGGCTTTATCGGAGGATTGGGTGGTAGGGATATCTCAGTTGAGGGTTTTCGGGATATGATACATCGAGGGATGGATAAGGCTGAACAGGGAAAGTTTGAGGAATTTGAAATATTTGGAGTAAGGGAGTAATGGGTTCCCAAAAAATTGGCACAATTTTTAGGGTGAAGTAATGGAGACTTTGGGTATATATGTACCTCGTTTGGTAACAAAGAGACAGGGTTTCACACCCGGACATCGTGCCTGTTCAGGGTGTGCTGAGGCTCTAGCAGTGAAGCTTGTAATGAAAGCTCTGGGCAGGAATGTAATTGTTGCCATGTCTACCGGATGTATGGAGATTATATCCTCACAGCTTCCTTATACCTCCTGGGAGGTTCCCTGGATTCACACCTTGTTTGAAAACTCCGCTATAGTAGCTTCAGGCATAGAGGCGGGAATGAAGGCGCTAAATCGCAAAGGAACTTCTCTACCCAAGGCCAAGGTCGTAGCTATGGGCGGTGATGGAGCAACCTTCGACATTGGGCTTGGAGCTATATCCGGCGCCTTTGAAAGAGGGCATGATTTTCTCTATGTTTGTCTTGATAACGAGGCTTATATGAACACCGGCATCCAGAGGTCGAGTGCTACTCCTTTTGGCGCTTCAACTACCACTCAACCCGCGGGCAAGGTTAGTATGGGACAAAGCACCTGGAAGAAAAATATGCCTGCAATCGCTGTTGCTCACGATATCCCCTATGTAGCTACAGCCTGTCCTAGTTATCCCTTTGACCTTATGGATAAGGTAAAAAAGGCAACTGCGATTGAAGGCCCCACGTATATTCATATCTTATCGGTTTGCCCCACAGGCTGGCGAATTCCTACCGATATGAGTATAAGGTTAGGGAGGTTAGCGGTGGAAACGGGCGTTTTCCCTCTTTATGAAATGGAGAACGGAAAGTATACCCTGAATTATGACCCTCCTCAGCTACGTCCTGTCACAGACTACCTTAAACCTCAAGGGAGGTTCAGACACCTCACACCGAAAATGACAGACAAAATACAGCAGCGAGTGAGTGCTGAGTATGCCAGGCTTAAGGAGAAAGCACAGTAAGTAAAGATGAGCAAGGTTATTTTTAGTAGTTGGGCTGGTAAGACCGTCGATAATAGGGGTTTAGGAGTCGAGCAGCACGCCTATGCACGGGATTTAGGGCTTCCGTCAGGATATGACCATACTAAAGTGGCAGCCTTTATGGGTTGGGATGGATTTGTGGTATGGGATGAAAAAATTAACGTAGTGGATATGGCTCATGCCTATATCAAGGAAGTTCAAAAGATTAGTTGCGGTGAATGTATGGTTGGCTACATTGGAATTGGTGTGATAGCGGATACTTTAGCCAAGATTTTGGGTGGAAAGGGGGGAGAGGAGGATATTGATTTACTACAATGGCTAGCTAACGGAGTCAAAGAGAATGCCAGGTGTACTTTTGGACAGACTGCTCCAATACCGATCATCGATAGTATCAAATATTATAGAGATGAATACCTCAAGCTGATAAAGAAGAATAGGAAGACTGTTCCTAAGTCAAGTTACAAAGTGATGGTCACAGCACCCTGTATGGAGGCTTGTCCGGCTCACCTGGATATACCTGGTTATATAGAGTTGATAAGGAATCACAGATATGGCGAATCTCTTAGCTTGATAAGAGATGGTGTTTGTCTACCCGGCGTTATCGGACGGGTATGCACTGCTCCTTGTGAAGAAGCTTGTAGACGTGCCCAATATGATGGACATGTTTGTATAAGGCTCTTGAAGCGGTGCGTCGCTGACTGGGAGATGAATAGTGGATTAACTCCTTCATTTGCCAAACCTAGAAAATCTAAGGAGAAAATAGCCATCATTGGGGCAGGACCAGCAGGCTTGGCTTGTAGTTACAATTTAGCTCTAAAAGGCTACCGCGTTACTATCTTCGAAGAATTGCCGATCGCCGGGGGTATGGCTGCGGTAGGTATCCCTCAGTATCGCTTGCCAACAAAAATTCTGGATAGAGATATTGAACTCATTGAAAAAACGGGCGTGGAAATCAGGTTAAATACCAAAATAGGTAAAGATTTGGAAATGGGAGATCTGTGGAAGGGTGGTTACAAAGCAATTTTCATCGCTATTGGTGCTCATAAAGGTCGAAAGATGGGTGCTGAGGGTGAAGACAAAGACTATGAAGGCTTTGTTGATGGAATGAAATTCTTGCAGGATGTGAATTTGGGCAGGGTGATAGAACCTAAGAATAGAATACTGATAGTTGGAGGTGGGGATGTAGCTGTAGATTGCGCTAGAAGTTGCTTGAGACTTGGATTTAGGGATGTAAATATAGTTTACAGGCGTTCTCGGGTTGAAATGCCGGCAAGAAAAGCAGAAATAGAAGAAGCAGAGAAAGAAGGTGTCAAGATCAGTTACTTAGCTGCGCCTACCAAGATATTGGCGAAAGACGGTAAAGTAATAGGCGCTGAATGTATCAAAATGGCGTTGGGGGAGCCTGACTCCAGTGGCAGACGACGACCTATTCCTATCAAAGGGTCGGAGTTCGTTATGGAAGCAGACATGATAATTCCAGCTATTGGCCAGCAGCCTGATTTGTCCTTTTTACCTGTTAGGGACCAGATTAAGCTTGCCAAGCAGCTGACCATAGAAACTGATATAACTACCTGTCAAACAAGTGGTGAAGGAATCTTCGCTGGCGGTGATTGTGTAACCGGGCCTGCTGTATTAATCGATGCTTTGGCATCAGGCAACAAAGCAGCTCAAAGTATTGATCAGTATATAAGAAAGGGTAAGGTAACCCAGGGTGAAGACACTAAACTGGAAAGTGCAGTGAAGGGCATTAATATCTCCGCGCAGAGAGAGCAGGAAATTATCCCTAGAGAAATGCCGCAAATTACAAGTCAATTACCATTGAAGAAGAGAATTGGTAACTTTCGAGAGGTGGAGAATGGCTTCAACACCGAAGCTGCTTTGGAAGAGGCAAAACGTTGTCTCAGGTGTTATAGAGTAATGGTATGGGCGACAGCTGAATAAATTTCGATAGATGATGAAGAGAAGAACAATGGTAGAGTTGACTATAGATAACCAAAGGGTAAAGGTAAAAGAAGGTACAACGATACTCGAAGCAGCTGATAAGCTTAATATTTCTATACCTACTCTGTGTCATCACGAAAATCTCACCCCTTTGGGGTCCTGCAGGTTATGCACTGTTGAGGTCATAGTTGATGGTACATCTAAGTTAACCACTGCTTGCACTTTCCCAGTGGAACAGGGAATAAAGGTCAGGACAACTTCACGAAAAGCATTGGAAGCACGGAGATTAGCGGCAGAGTTGCTATTAGCAAAGTGTCCTACCTCTGTAAAGGTAAGAAATTTGGCTAAGGAAATAGGTGTTGACAAACCGAGAATTAAGGTAAGAGAGGAGGATTGTATCCTCTGCGACTTGTGTGTAAGAACATGTCGAGAAATTGTAGGCAGGCAGGCAATTAAGTTCATTAACCGGGGACTAAATCAAAGCGTAGAGCCGCATGTTGATTTGTCGCCTGATATGTGTATTGGCTGTGGCTCCTGCGCCTATGTTTGTCCCACTGGAGCAATAAAAATGGAAGACAAAGGAGATACTCGCGTGATCCACGGACCAAAGTGGGAGATAGAGTTCAAATTGAAAAAATGCAAGGTGTGCGGCAATTACTGGGCTCCTGAAGAACAGCTGGAATATATTACGAAAAGCTTAGATTTGCCTCCAGGCTTTTTTGATGTTTGCCCTAACTGTAGATAACCTTTTTTGTTACCAAAAGTGTTAAGATATGACTTCCGCGGGGTGTGGCGCAACGGCTAGCGCGCATGGTTTGGGACCATGAGGTCGGAGGTTCAAATCCTCTCACCCCGACTTTACATAAAATAAAATTAAAAAAGGAGGTTTAAGGAATGGAAGAAGTTGTATTAGTTGACTACCTGAGGACACCATTTTCAAGGTCGAGGCCTGCAGAGCCAGAGAGAGACGTGTTTAACAGCGAAAACATGCCTGCATTGGCTGGCAGGTTGATAAAGAAAATAATCGAGCGGACAAAGATCAATCCCGAGGAAATTGGTGATGTGCTTACCGGATGCACCATGCAAATGACGGAGCAGTGGCTCTACGGTGGAAGGTCAGTAGCCATGCTAGCTGATTTGCCCATAAATGTCCCTGCACAAGGAATAGAACGTGTTTGCTGTTCTGGCATGTCTGCTATGCACACGGGGGTGATGGAAATTGCACAGGGTTATTCTGACATTGTTTTTGCCTGTGGTATAGAGCACATGACTCATCTTGGCATGGACATGAGTCTGAATCCGCATCTGAATGCAAGCCCAACGTTGCTACAGCCGCACTATATAGAAGAGTACGACATCATGACAGCGATAAACATGGGGCTTACCGCGGAAAAGCTGTTCGCTGAATGCAAGGATGAATTAGGAATGACCAAGGAAGACATGGATAAATGGGCTGTTAGAAGCCATAATCTGGCTGAGAAGGCCCTCAATGAGGGCTACTTCAAAGATGAGCTAATGCCTGTTGAGGTAACGCTTGCTGATGGCAGTAAGAAAGTTATAGATGCAGACCAGGCGATAAGAAAGGGTGCAACTCTTGAAGCTACTGCATCTCTAAACCCATCCTTTAAGCCAGATGGGGTTATCACGCCAGGGAATTCTTCGCCGTTGAATGCTGGAGCAGTGGCAGTGCTTTTGATGTCCAGGAGCAAGGCAAAAGAATACAAGCTTAAGCCTATGGCCAAGATTGTGTCCATAGGATGGGCTGGAGTTGAGCCCAGCCTCATGGGTAAGGGTCCTGTCCCAGCTAGTCAAAAAGCTTTGAAGAGGGCTGGATTGGATGTTAAAGATAT
>DAOUSX010000002.1 GCA_030627025.1 Dehalococcoidia bacterium | reverse complement strand
CCTTTTGGGTAATTACGCGAGTCTTTCTTTCCGGACCAGCGATAACCCTGTCGGCGGCATCCTCAAGCTCCTTCATGCTGATATCTTTGCGGTTGTGTCTGCCTGCCAGGAGAGCTGCTTCATTAAGTAGATTAGCTAAATCAGCCCCGCTGAAGCCAGGCGTTTGTTTTGCGATCACTTCTAGATCAACTTTTGGTGCTAATGCCTTGCCTTTGGCATGCACTTCTAAGATAGCTTTACGCCCTTTGATATCTGGTGTATCAATAACAATGTGGCGGTCAAAGCGTCCCGGGCGCAATAGAGCGGGATCAAGTATATCAGGGCGATTAGTAGCAGCTACGACTATAACATTAGTATTAGTGTCAAAACCATCCATTTCGGCAAGGATTTGATTCAAAGTTTGCTCTCTTTCATCATGTCCACCACCTACTCCAGCGCCGCGGTGGCGGCCAACTGCATCGATCTCATCCATGAAAATGAGGCTTGGTGTAGTACGTTTTGCTTGTTCAAATAAGTCTCTAACTCTAGAGGCGCCGACGCCGACAAACATTTCCACAAATTCACTGCCACTAATGGAGTAAAAAGGCGCCTTGGCTTCTCCAGCTATGGCTTTGGCTAATAAAGTCTTGCCAGTTCCTGGTGGACCTACCAGGAGAACACCCCTAGGTATCCGGGCACCTAGGGCACGGAATTTCCCAGGTGACCTGAGAAATTCCACTACTTCCTGAACCTCCTCTTTTGCCTCTTCAATCCCGGCAACATCGGCAAAGGTCACTCTAGGGTTAGCGGTGGAATTTAATCGAGCACGACTTTTGCTAAAGTTGAATGCTTGCATGCTTGCTCCACGAGCTGAGCGAAAGAAGAAATAGAACAATACTCCCAGCAAAGCAAGAGGCAACATTACTTGTAACGCTATCACCCCCCAGTTGGTGCCACTTGGCTTAACGTCGATAGGAACCGCTACTCCCGCTTCCGTGAGGTAATTAGACAGCTCAAGCGTGCTACCTTGAAATGCCGTGGTATATAATGTCTCGTCGTCTTTAATACCAATGAGGGTGTTCCCATCTTGCTTGATGAGATCAATTTGTCCCTCCTTGGCGTAGCTTATGAACTCAGGTAACTCTACTTTTGTAGGACCTTCCTGTATCCTCGGTACAAGGACAAACATGAGGGTAATTGCTACCACTAGAAGCAGTATGTAAAAGAATCCGCCTCGCCGCCATTTAGTTTTCATAACCTTATGTTTATTATATCAACTATGGTATAAATGTAAAATTAAGCCGTTAGTATCATTGTGAACACGAAGTCGAGCTAACCAAGAGAGTTATAGGTTCCCTGGAGCAATAGAGCATCTTCTTCCAGGTTAGGACTTTCACTGATAACCAATCCGTTGACATTGAAATCTTTCAAAGCTTTAGCTAAGCCAACATAATCAAAATCCGATTCCTTCAAATTCAGATGTTTGATTTCACCCTTTGCACCGTAGGCTGTTCCTGAAACATGTATATGCATATTATCCAGAGCCGCTCTTCCCAATTGACGCTCTATTTGTTCGAGGATGCTGGCAAATTCAGCATATGAGTTGAACTTTCCCGTACGAGCATGCCAATGAGCGAAGTCAATGCAAGGGGCAACTCCTTTAATCTCGCTACTCAAACTTAACACCTCCTCCAAAGTGCCGAACTGGCTGATTTTTCCAGTAACCTCAGGCCTAACCCAAACCTGATTCTGCTCGAATTCTAGCTTGTGCATTATATCTTGCAGGTTCTTTTTCACCATGGAATAGGCTTTATCTGGCGAGTCACCCATGTAATAAGCGGCATGGAAGACTACGGTTCTTGCTCTACATAGAGAGGCAATTCGAATTGTGTCTAGTAATCTTTGTTGGCTAGCGGTTATTTTTTCAGCTTCCCTGGCATTCAAGTTTATAGAGTAAGGTCCATGCGAACTAAGGACAATTCCCTTCTCTTTGGCCAACTTTCCTATGCTCCGAGCAGCAGACTCTCCCATTTTTACCCCTCTTACAAACTCCAATTCCATGCAACCAAGCCCCAGCTCGGCAATGCGGCGAATACCACGGTCTGTGGAGCGATTTTTGACACTTCGAGGAACCCCCGCAGAACCAAAAAGCAATTCCATAGTGCCTGTGTAGTATACGTGAAGTAGGAAAGCTGGTCAAAAGATTTCTTCATTTCTCTTTGATGTAAAACTATTGACTTAGCTTCAATAGAGATATAGAATTAGCCGATTTGTGTAGGGTCATTGTAGAATACAAGGCGACCCTTCGAGATAGTAATGCGGGTTTTATTGATAAATCCTCCTTACCCAGAAGCTGAAGGGCTTCATGTTGCCTTAAGCATACCTTCCATAGCGGCAGTGTTGGAGGAGGCAAAGGTAGAGGTACAGGTTCTAGACTTCTTGGTTAGCAAGTACTCTCCTCAAAACCTTGAAAGGAAGCTAAGAAAATTTAAGCCTGACATTGTTGGGGCGACGTCGGTTACGCTCAATTATCCTGCAGCTCGTCGGATTCTTAAAGCTTGTAAAGAAATAGACCATAAGCTAATCACCATCATAGGAGGGCCTCATGTAACTTTTAGTGTGGAGGAGACCCTGCGTGAATCACCGTTCATAGATATCGTGGTGGTAAGGGAGGGAGATGAGACGGTGGTGGAGCTAGTGGAAGCCATTGCAAAGGACGGAGATTTAAGTCAGGTCAAGGGGATAGCTTTTAGAAAAGATTCGGAAATAGTGCTGACTCCTGAGCGTCCGTTCATCCAGAATCTGGATGAGCTTCCATTTCCAGCAAGGCATTTGCTTCCCATATCTAGATATCAAGCGTTGCAGGCGGCGTGTGGTTTATCGACAAGTAGAGGCTGTCCCTTTGGTTGCTCTTTTTGTGTAGGACACCGAATGGTTGGTAAAAAGGTAAGATACCGTGACCCGAAGGTAGTAATAGATGAGATGGAGCATATCATAAAACTGGGGTTTAGGTTACTGGCCTTCGAGGATGACTTTTTCACCGTTAACCATAAACATTGTACAGCCATCTGTGATGAAATTACCGCTCGGGGGTTAGATGTCTTGTGGGCAGCTTATGCTCGGGTGGACTCGATAGATAAACCTTTGCTGGAGAAGATGAAACAAGCTGGGTGCTTTAGTCTGTGTTTTGGGGTAGAGAGTGGCAATCAGAAGATTTTGGATTTAGCTCATAAGAAGATCACCCCAGCGAAGATAAGGGAAGCTATTAAGCTATGCCAAGATTCAGGGTATGATTTCATTGCTTCTTTTATTGCCGGGCTTCCCGGTGAAACTGAAGATACTTTGAGGCAGAGTGTAGAATTTGCCGAAAGCCTTGGTGAAGGTGGGTGGGGGTTTCATATTTTATCTCCCTTCTTTGGAACAGAGGTCAGGGAGAGGGCTGCAGAGCTTGGGCTTAAAATATTAACCAATGATTGGGAACGCTATGATTGCAATCAAGCTGTGTGCGAAACTGAAGGGATAAAGGCGGAGACATTAAACAAAGTAGTTGATGGAATTACTCAGATGTATTACGACCAGCGTGTCAGGGATACGTTGTTGGAGAAGCTCTCTGACAAGGAATTGAAAAAATGGCAGAATGAGGAATCGCAAAACTTGATATGGCAATTGTTGCACCAGGAAGTGATTGAGGAACAGGGAAAGATAAGGATAGATGGTAATCCTTCAGAAGTGGGGAAATACATTGCCGAATTACAAACGCGAGTGTGGAATACCCTTTCCTTTCCTCTTGAGTTTGTTAAGATAGAGATTGGGAGGTTGATAGACAACAACTACTTGACTTACCAGTTAGACGGCAAGCACATTGTATGGAAGTGGAATGAGTGAGGTTACTTGTTTGCGAAGGACAGCAGCGTTGCCAATATGGTCAAAGTGATCATGGGTCACTAGAAATTGGATCAGGCTTGGCTACATCTTATTGTGGTGTGTTGGATTCCCCTCAATCCAGAAGTAGATGACTTTCTCTGTTAGAGCAGTGATTTCAAGAGGTGGGTGTCCGAGGCATCTTGCCACTATTACCGCGCCCCTTCGAAAAGAAGGATTTTGGATTGTAACTTCTCCTCTAATAAAATAGCAATTATCGAACTAATCTTACGGATATTTTTGCTGATTGAATAGATATGGAAAGAAGCCTGGTTCTCATTAAACCTGATGCTATGCAAAGAGGATTAGCTGGAGAAATTATCTCTCGGCTTGAAAGTAAGGGACTCAAAATTGTGGCGATGAAAATGCTTTGTATGGATAAAGCATTAGCGCAACGTCATTATGCTGTTCATAAAGATAAACCATTCTTTAGGGAGTTGGTCGATTTTACTACCTCTGGGCCTGTCATCGCTATGGTTTTACAAGATGATGACGCAGTGAAAGTGATAAGGCAAACGATGGGTGAAACTGACCCGGCAAAAGCTCTGCCGGGCACTATCAGAGGTGACTTTGGTGGAGACATCAGCCATAATTTGATACATGGCTCCGATTCGGTGGAGAACGCTGGAAGCGAGATTGCTCTCTTCTTTTCGGCTGAAGAAATTGTTGACCCTTCTATTGAATTCTGATTATGGGGATTGCCTTATCCCAAAGTTCTTCTAGTTGATAATAATCTCGCTCTATTGTTGTGAATATGTGAACAATTACCGAGCCGAAGTCAGTAAGCATCCAACCTGAATCAGGGGTGCCTTCTTTATGATGAGGGATGACCCCTTTGTTTTTCATTGTTTCGTTAATGCCTTGCGAGATAGCTTCAATATGACGATTTGAATCTCCGCTACAAATGACAAAATAATCCGTAAACGAACACACCTTCGTCGCATCCAGCATGACGATGTTTGCCGCTTGCTTCTGCGATGCCGCTTCAGTAGCTAATTGTGCTATTCCTTCAGCTTTCAGGAAGATGCCACCTCCCCATTCTGCCTATAATTATAGCTTTTTTTTCAGAAATGGGAAAGGGGGTAGCGCCCGCTACCCCCTTTCCTAAATGAGGCGGGAGGTTTACTGGTAGGAAATCTTAGCTGGCTCTGGGGTTCCTACCCTGGATGTTTTGGAAGTGATACCTATATGAGATGTAGGGAATCGTTGATTGCGGCGCAGGAAAGAAGGAACATCAAGGGTTTCGCTACCGCTTGCCATCAAGCGACGAAGCTCTTCAGCGTTAGTTATCCCTTTACCATACTGGCTGGTAAACCCAGTGGCGATAATGGTGAGCTGTAGCTCGCTATCCATCTTCGGGTCATATACTACTCCGAAGATTATATTGGCGCCGGGGTCCACTGCATGGCTGATTACCTCAGCAGCTTCGTTGCACTCGAAGAGCGTTAGGCTAGACCCGCCAGTGATGTTGAACAGTATGCCTTTGGCCCCGGTTATGGACACGTCTAACAGTGGACTGGCTAAAGCAGCTTTAGCAGCTTCAGCAGCTCGGTTTTGTCCGCTACCTTTCCCCATGGACATCCAGGCTGGGCCGGCATCTTTCATCACTGATTTGACATCAGCAAAGTCTAAGTTAATTAGTCCTGGAACGGTGACCACTTCGGAGATAGCCTTTACTCCTGATCGAAGAGCGTCATCTGCAAATGCAAAAGCGCTATCAACGTTTGTCTTGGCATCGCAAAGTTGAAGAAGCCGATCGTTGGGGATGATGATGAGCGTATCAACCTTACCTGATAAGGCAACCAATCCTTCTTCAGCTACTTGAGACCGATGTGTTCCTTCAAAACTAAACGGTTTAGTTACTACAGCGATGGTCAGAGCACCGGATTGTTTGGCTAGTTCAACTATTATGGGTATGCCACCAGTTCCTGTACCACCACCCATTCCAGCGGTAACAAATACCATATCGGTACCCTCAAAGAGCTCCTCGATAATTTGGCGGCTTTCCTCTGTTGCTTTAGCTCCAGCTTTATGGTCGCCACCGACCCCTAAACCTCGGGTCAGTCTCTCCCCTAATTGGAT
Source organism: Dehalococcoidia bacterium (assembly GCA_030627025.1). Classification (GTDB taxonomy): domain Bacteria; phylum Chloroflexota; class Dehalococcoidia; order GIF9; family AB-539-J10; genus CG2-30-46-19. Next base: position 10,272 of record DAOUSX010000002.1, on the reverse strand, counting down.
TTTTGTTGGTGTTTCAGCTAAAGCCAACGCCTGGCCATCTGTGTTCATAGCTATGAGGTCAACGCCTTTTATCCCTTGCCGAACCATTCGAGTAACCGCATTACAGCCGCCTCCTCCAATGCCTATAGCTTTAACTTTTGCTGGTGACGGAGTGTAAATTTGTTTTGCCATTCTAACCTCCTTTCTAATTCATCGTTAGCTGCGGAGTAGCCTTCTAACAAGAGTCACGAAGCCACCCAGGATTCCAGCCCTCTTTACTCGGAACACAGCTCCTTCTTTGCCATTAATCGGCCACAGGATTAGTCCAAGAGTGGTAGCGTAGGCCGAATCATGTAAAATATCGGAGATGCCATAGATTCCCGAATTCAAAGGGCGTCCTTTGCGCACAGGTATTTGCAGCACTGAACGTCCTAGTTCCTCAAGCCCGGTTAAGTTGGCAGTTCCACCGGTGACCACTAGGCCAAATGGGGCTAATGACCGATAATCGCTGGTAGGCATTTCCAGAAGGATGAGTTGAAGTAGTTCTTCGATACGCGAACGGATGATATCGCATAGGTCGCGGTAAGAGGCACTATGACCATTTTCGATACCTACCTGATCTTCTTGCTCGATCTCCAAGTCCGGAGCGACATTACCATATCTCTTCTTCATTTTTTCGGCTATGCTGAAAGGCAAGCCTAATCCAATTGATATGTCACTGGTTACCTGGTAGCCAGCTACTGGAATAATAGAGGTGTGATAAATGTTGCCACCCTTAAATAGTGCAATGTCTGTTGTGCCACCACCAATGTCGGCCATTATGACGCCGGCTTCTCTTTCCTCTTGTGTTAACACGGCTTCACTGCTAGCTAGTGGCTCTAGGATGAGATCTTCAACTTCGATACCGGCACTGCGAACACATTTAACCAAGTTTTGCACTGCGGTTGCTGAAGCGGTGATGATATGTGTTTCTACATCAAGCCTAGTGCCGTGCATGCCTACAGGTTGTGTTATTCCTTCTTGTCCATCCAGGGCGTAATAGCGAGGGATAGCATGGAGTAGTTTCTTTCCTTCAGGGACAAAAATGCTGCGAGCTACTGATAACGCTCGTTTAAGGTCTTCAGGACGCACTAGTCGATCGGTGCGTGGAATGGATACTACTCCTTGATTATTCAAGCAGCTTATGTGTCTGCCAGTAACGCCGATATAAGCCGAATCCATGCGTATGCCGCTGATTCTTTGAGCTTCCCTCATTGAGGAAAGAACAGATGCCTTAGCTTCATCCATGTTGACTACTGTACCTTTGTGTAAACCATGGGAAGGAACGACCCCCACTCCTAGGATTTCGATGTCATTTTCTGCTTTAACGTCGGCCATGATGGTGGCTATTTTAGTCGTGCCTACATCAATAGCTGAGATAATCTTCCTTCTTGGCATTTTCACCTCCTTTGTTTTTCGGGATTCTCTGTATATCAGCTGAGTCGCTCGGCTATCCTTAATTTAGCGCTGCGACTGCGTGGGTTGGATTTTGTCTCCAACGAAGTAGGTCTAGTGACCTTCCTTGATATGAGCTTTAAGGTAGGCATCTCAGTGCTAGATTCCCGACGCATGAATTGTTTGACTATGCGGTCTTCCAGGGAATGATAGCTAATGACTGCCAACCTACCACCGGGGCGAAGGAGGTTGATGGTCTGCCCAAGGGCTGTCTCCAGGTTCTCTAATTCACCGTTGACAGCGATGCGAAGTGCCATAAAAGTCCTGGTAGCAGGATGAATTCTGGCATGCTTGCTACCCAGGACTTGCTTCACTACCCGAGCAAGTTTCAAGGTAGTGTGAATGGGGCGGTTCTGGACGATGCGTTGCGCTATTTTTCGATTGTGGCGCTCTTCACCAAATTTCCGAAGGATCCGCGCTAATTCCTCTTCGCACAGGGTATTGACCAGGTCAGCGGCGGTTAACCCTTGGTTGGTGTTAAAGCGCATGTCCAGAGGCGCCTCGAGGTGGAAACTAAAGCCACGTTGTGCTGTGTCTAGTTGCAAAGAACAAACACCAAGGTCGAACAGAATACCGTCAACGGGATGGAAATCATGTTGCTTGCAAATATCCTCAATATTGATGAAGTTATCGTTAACCAAGATAATTGCTTCACCGTAATGCGCCAATTTGGTATTGGTTAGCTCAATAGCCTGCGGGTCAGCATCAATGCCTAGGAGTTTTCCATCGGGTAAAATCCTCTCTAGGATAGCTGAGGCATGTCCTCCCAAACCCACAGTGCAATCGACGAAACGTTCTCCTGGCTGAGGGTTAAGTCCCTCTATTGTTTGGTTAACCAGGACAGGCACATGCGTAGGCAAAGGAACATCCAAGGCTATCACTTACTCTCCTTCATGTCCCATAGTGTATCTAGTTGCTCCCACTCGCCTATTTGTTCTTCCCAGAGTTCCGGATTCCAAATTTCCACATATTTCTGAGCGCCGATGACAACAGCGCTATCGGTGATTTCAGCGTAGTTGCGCAGCTCTGCGGGGAATGCTATTCTTCCCTGTTTATCGAAGATAAAATCGAAAGTACTAGCGCCGAAAAGGCGTCTTAATTTTCTTTGCACATCCGGAGGTCTTACTGCCTTTTCTAGTTCAGCTGCTTGTTTTATCCATTCACCTAAAGGGTTGATGACGATGCATTTGTCTGCCCCCTTGGCCAGCTTGCCACCTTTTGAATCCTTTAATTGCTCCCTGAATTTTCGGGGCAGGGGCATCCTCCCCTTTTCGTCAACCTTATACCGATATGTGCCGTAGAAGAGACTTTCCTTCATGTCAATTTAGTATGTAATACCAAACAGTACCTACATTGCTTATTTGCTTTTCGAGAATTCCATCATTCACTAAATCTTCTATCTCTTTATCCAGCTCAAATTTAGCTCCTTCATGGTCGGTTAAAATACATTCAAGGGTGAATTTCATTTTGGGATGTCTGGTGCAGAAAATTAAGATTCTCTGTTCTATAAAAGTATGACTGGCTGATTCCAGAACGGTAGCTGACTTTGCTTTGCTCGCATTCATAATAACCTCCACCTAGCTTACTTCCCCACAATCTCCCACCATTCTCCACAATCATTATACTCTTTACCCCAATTCCTTTGTCAATACCCTTTCCCTCTTTTTGCTTATTTTTTTTGATTTTTGCATCAAGATGTTTAAACATTCTGGGAACAACGAAAACAAAAAAAGGTTCTGTAACTGCTTAATAAATGTGTGATAAGATAAAACAGCGAAAATGAGAATTGATATATTGTGCCTTTTTCCCGAGATGCTTGCATCGCCGTTTGATTGCAGTATTGTTAAACGGGCTAGAGAGCGTGGATTAGTGGAAGTCATAGTTCATAATATTCGGGACTACAGTCATGACAAGCATCACACCGTGGATGATTATCCATATGGGGGTGGTCCAGGGATGGTGCTCAAGCCCGAGCCGATTTTCGAAGCAGCGGAATCAATAAAAGAGCGGGTTGATTACAGTGATTCGCCGATTATTTTACTCACTCCCCAAGGTAGGCTTTTCACACAGCAAGTCGCTAGGGAGTTGGCTCTACATCAGAATATAATGCTAATTTGTGGTCATTATGAAGGTGTGGATGAGAGAGTGCGGGAGCATCTCGTTACTGATGAAATTAGCATTGGTGATTATGTGCTCAGTGCTGGGGAATTAGCGGCCGTGATTGTTGTTGATGCTGTGGTTAGATTGATACCAGGGGCACTTGGCTCACCACTATCATTTCACAGTGATTCCCATAGCAACGGGCTTCTGGAATATCCTCAATATACAAGACCGAAAGTATATCGAGGTTGGGCAGTGCCGTCAGTTTTGCTTTCCGGAAACCATGAAGAGATTGCTCGCTGGCGCTGGCGGCAGGCTATCTTGCGAACCTTGAAACGCCGCCCCGATCTCGCTAAACAAGGAAATTTATCTGCTGAGGAGTAAAAATGGATATCAGATCGCTAGTTAAGCCGAGAATAAACCCAAATATTCCTCAACTTTCTCCCGGTGATACGGTGAAGGTTAGGTTGAAGGTGATAGATGCCGGTAAGGAGCGAGTTCAACAATTTCAGGGAGTAATAATCAGGCTGAGGAAAGGCATTGATGGCGGCAATTTTACGGTAAGACGAGTAAGTTATGGGGTTGGAGTAGAGTGTACTTTTCCCCTTCAATCTCCGCTTATACAGGATGTAGCGGTGCTTAAACATGGTAAGGTGCGTCGTGCCAAGCTTTATTACATCCGAAAACTGAGTGCCAAACAGGCTCGATTGGCGGAAAGGCCAGAGAAAGTCCAAGCACCTTAAATGAAGTATGCCGATGTAGCGGTTAAGTGTCCAAGCTACTCTCCCTTTTGTTATGCCATTCCTCCTCACTTGAATGTGCACATAGGTCAGGCAGTCTGGGTTCCTTTTGGTTCCAGAATCGTGCAAGGCATTGTTGTGCAGTTGGGTGAGATTCCTTCCGTTAATGTGGTTAAGGAGATAGACGATGTTGTTACTGGTTACCCCTTGCTTTCTCCTACACAAGTCGAACTTGCTCAATGGATAAGCAGGCAATATCTTTCCTCTTTATTTGATGCCATGGCTCTAATGTTGCCACCTGGGTTCGAGCGCAAACTTGCCACTTACCTCCGTCTATCAGGCGATCAAAGTGGTTTATCATTGCTTACGCCAGAACAAGGCGAGGTCCTTCACTTTATTGAGGAGAGGGGAAGGGTAAGTCTCAAGGAATTGGGGAAAAAGTTGGGGGTAGGTAAGGCTGGGCGAATCACTGACAAGCTTGTTAATCTCGGGCTCGTAGTTAGGTTTTCTGAGTTAGAGAAGGCGAGGGTAGAACCAAAAGTAATTCCTTATATTAAGCTTGTTGCCAGTAAGGACGATATTGCTGGTGAAATAGCTCGGCTGAAAACAACCAGAGCCTATAAGCGAGCTGCGTTATTACAATTTCTGGCTGAGGAATCCAAGCCACTTCCCATCAGCGAGGTAAGGAAGCGAGTTAATTGCTCGCTTAAAACAATCAGGGCTCTGGGAAGTGGGCACTTATTTTCTATAGAATTGGTTACTGTCAGGCGTGACCCATTGGCGCATTTCGATATCAAGCCAATGCCTCCAGTGTCTCTTACCTCATCTCAGCAAGTTGCTTGGAGCAGGATAGAACATAACCGGGGTAAATCCACAGTTTTTCTTCTTTTTGGGGTTACTGGGAGTGGGAAGACGGAGATTTACCTGCGGGCTCTAGCTAAGACCATCGCTGAAGGCAAGCGTGGTATTTGCCTTATTCCTGAGATTGCCCTTACTGCACAGACGGTGGAACGTTTTGCCAGTCGTTTTCCAGGTCGGGTAGCGGTATTGCACAGTGCTCTTTCTTTAGGTGAGCAATTTGATGAATGGTGGTGGACAAGGAGAGGGGAATGCGATGTAGTTATCGGGCCTCGAAGCGCTTTATTCGCTCCTCAACCTGACCTTGGGCTCATCATTATTGATGAAGAGCATGAATGGACATATAAGCAGGAAGATAAATCGCCTCGCTATCATGCTCGAGATGTAGCTCTTAAATTAGCGGAGTTGAGCGGTGCTAGTGTTATCTTAGGTAGTGCCACACCCGATGTTGATAGCTTTCACAAAGCGCGGCTGGGAGAATATCAATTAGTGGAGCTGAAGGAAAGAATTACTTCTCGTGGTTATTCACCACTCCCTGAAGTAAGCATAGTGGACTTGAGGGAAGAGCTCAAAGCTGGAAATACCAGCATGTTTAGTCGCCGTCTACTAAGTGCGATGAAAGAAGCTTTGATTCAAAAGGAACAAATAATCCTTTTTCTTAACCGCCGTGGCACAGCCACTTTTATCCAGTGCCGGCGTTGTGGTTTTGTTTTTCGCTGCCCCCGTTGCTCAATAGCGCTCACCTATCATTCAGTGGAGAAGAAGTTAGTTTGCCATAGATGCCATTATGCTTTGCTGCTTCCCGTAAATTGTCCAAATTGTTTGAGTTCACGCCTCAGGTTCTTGGGCATTGGCACACAGAGGGTGGAAGATGAAGTGAAGCGATTCTTCCCACAGGCGGCGGTGCTTCGCTGGGATAGGGATGTAACCAGAAGACGATATGCACATGAGGAATTATTGAGCACTTTTCGGGATCGTAAGGCTGATATACTCATTGGCACTCAGATGATAGCCAAAGGGCTAGATTTACCCTGGGTAACTCTTGCTGGGATAATTAACGCTGATACTGGGCTTAACTTTCCTGATTTCCGTGCTGGTGAGCGGACCTTTCAGCTTCTTTGTCAAGTAGCTGGTCGGGCTGGCCGTGGGGTTAAAGTGGGGAAGGTTGTCATTCAGACATATTCTCCGGAGAATTACGCTGTTCAAGCTGCAGCCAAACACGATTATGTGAGTTTCTATGATCAGGAGATAAATTACCGGCAGCAATATAGCTATCCTCCTTTTAGTCGGTTCATTCGCCTGGTTTATACTCACACCAATGATAAATTGTGTCAGAAAGAGGCGGAGAAGGTGAGTAGTTTACTCTTGGAGAAAAAACGGGAGGAGATGCCTGATTGGAACTTAATCGGTCCCATCCCCGCTTTTGCTTCCAGAGTTAGGGGGAGATATCGCTGGCAGATTATCATTCGTGGTTCCAATCCTGCTCAAGCTTTATCAGACATAACCTTACCTCAAGGCTGGACTGTAGATGTTGACCCTGTGGGGATGGTCTAGATTTACGTTGTAAAAGAGCTGAGCTATAATTCAGGCGTGGCAGTTTTGAGGATTCGCACTTTACCTGACCCGGTGTTGCGGCAGAAGGCAAAAAAGGTAGCTAACATTGATGGCTCGATTCAGAAGTTAATCGACGACATGATTGATACGATGCGGGCTGTCCATGGTGTAGGGTTAGCTGCTCCGCAAATAGGTATGTCGCTGCGCATAGCGGTTATTGAGATCCCTGAGGGGCAGGTCATCACTTTGATCAATCCTAAGATAATAAAGAGGCAGGGCGAGCGGGTGGTTGAAGAAGGTTGCTTGAGCGTTCCTGGTTATTATGGAGAGATTAAGCGCTCAAAAGTAGTCAAAGTGAAGGCGCAGGATAGACGAGGTAAGGAAATTCGTCTTGAGGGGGAAGAACTTCTAGCACAGGTTTTGGAGCACGAAACAGACCATCTCAATGGCAGCGTATTTGTTGACCATATAGAAAGCCAGGACAAACTATGGAAAGTAACTCCGCAAGGTAACCAAACTTTAGAACATCAAATAATTTAATTCACCTTTTTCCGTTAGTGCTCTGGCATACCTTGCAATTTCTGTTCGTCCATTTTCACTTGGCTAGTGATGTGGCCATGGTTAATCTTATGGAGTGACTCCCTGTGCTGGTACCGTCAAAACGGGGCTGAAGGTGAGGTAAACGGCTAACACCAAGTTAACAACCTCGGGTTTCATTGTTTGATACTGTGCAATGTACTCAGAACTCGTTTATAATACCCTATTGATCTCGGTGGAATTAGTAACCCAGGATATGCTGTCGTTGTTTTAGGATTTCTCTAATGGTCGTTTTATCTAGATTTTAACCACAGGAGGTAGAAGTGCAATACGAGTTAACTGAAGAGCAAAAAATGCTGAAGGCTGCGGTTAGGAAGTTAGCTGAGGAGCAAATTGCGCCCGGGGCCCATGAGAGGGATGAGAAGGAAGAATTTAGCTGGGAGATGGTTAGGCTTTTACGGGAAGGCGGGTACTTAGGTATAGACTTTCCCGCAGACTATGGAGGCGGTGATGCTGGGATGCTGGCTGAAACTATCGTGATAGAAGAACTCTCTCGAGTGGATGCTTCAGTTGGACTTCTTGTTGCTGACCAGGCACTTGGTGCGTTGCCAATAATGTTGGCTGGTAAGAAAGAAGTAAAGGATAGATTTCTTCCTAAGCTAAGCACGGGTGAGCATTTGGCTGCTTTTGCGCTTACGGAGACATCAGGTGGTTCCGATGTAGCCGATTTTAGCTGTCGGGCTGAAAAAGGAAAGGATGGATACATTGTTAATGGCAATAAGATATTCATTACTAATGGCGGCGTCGCTGACGTAATTACTGTGTATGTGGTGACTGATCCTGAGAAGGGTGCTTACAAGGGTTCTAGTGTATTAGCGGTTACCAAAGGGACGCCTGGTCTCTCTGTAGGTAAACACGAGGTCAAGATGGGCATCAGGAGTTCTGACACTGTGGAGTTTGTGTTTGAGGATTGTTATGTACCTGTTGAGAATCTTGTCGGGGAGGAGGGGAGGGGATTTGCCGTCTCTATGAAGACCCTGGATTTTGCCAGACCAGCAATAGCTGCCCAGGCTTTAGGGATAGCTCAAGGCGCTTTGGATTATTGCATAACCTATGCTAAGGAGAGAATTGTGTTTGGTGTGCCTATTATCCAGCATGAGGGAGTAGGATTTAAGCTGGCGGACATGTGTATACTTACTGAAGCAGCGAGGCAGCTTTTATACAAGACCTGCTCCATCCTGCAAGAATGTCCTAAGGATATGACCAGGCTATCACCAGAGCAAGTTAGATATTCATCAATGTGCAAGACTTTTGCCAGCGATGTGGCAATGAAGGTGACTGTAGAAGCGGTACAGATTGTCGGTGGCTTTGGATATTGCCGTGATTATCCTCTAGAGCAACGTATGAGAGATGCCAAGATAACTCAAATATATGAAGGCACAAATGAGATACAGAGACTAGTGATTTCTCGGAATTTATAGACGATTCAGTAAGCAGAGATGGGCTCTTTGTCGGTAATGACTTTCTTGGTTTCGGATAACTTAAGTCTCAAGTGCTTAGGGATAGTGAACATGGCTCGATGAGTAAGCCCATCATAGAATTTCAGTTGTCTTGATATTCTTGTTGAGATTTTAACGTCAATGTCTTCAGGAGTTAGTTTTCCAGGGTCAATTTTTTGAGAGGCGGTGGTGAATCCCCATAAGCTATTAAAGGAAGGTACATGAGCTTGGTAGGGGTGAACTACAGGGAAGACGGTTGCTAGGGTATTAACGATATCCACGAAGTTTTCTATTTCCGTCCAGTCAGCAGACTCGGCTTGAACCGAGATAATGCCATCTGGTTGTAGCCTTTGTTTAACTAGCTGATAAAATTCTTGAGTATATAGCAGGCGAGCCGGGCCTTTTGCTAAAGGGTCAGGCAGGTCAATGATGATGACATCAAATTTATCGTCGTTTTTTTCGAGGTATACTCTGGCGTCAGTGAAATGTAGTTCTGCCCGCTGATCATCAAAGGAATTTTGGTGCCATGAAAACAAGAAGCGGCGGCAAATATCCACTACTTCTTCATCAATGTCTACCATGACAGCTTTCTTGACTGAATTGTGTGCCAGCACTTCTCTTAGGGTAGCTCCCTCACCACCACCAGCAATAAACACCTTCTCGGGGTGGGAATGGGCGATCATGACAGGGTGTACTAAAGCTTCATGATAGATAAATTCATCAACTTCGCTTGATTGAATCTTGCCGTCAAGCACAAGGCATTTGCCAAAGCTATTATTATCAATGATAGCTATAGATTGAAATTTGGTCTTCCCCGAGTATATCAAGTCCTTAACCCTATATGATATGGTAATGTCAGGGCTGACATAATCGTGGAACCATTTATGTTTATCGGGGTCAGAGTCTTTCATAATTTTACAGCGCTCCTAACCTTACTTTTCTCTACCATGCCTCTTCGCAACTCGATTACGGAACAATTTTGGGGCTGTAAGCTTTGTGTTATTAGATTGGCTATTTCCTCGGGATTTACATCGTTTCCGCAGGTAAACACATCTACAGCAGCGTAGCTATACTCAGGCCAGGTATGAATTGCGATGTGGGATTCAGCGATATTAATTATTCCACTCACCCCACGGGGAGAAAATTGATGAAAGGATTCACCAACTATGGTGGCGCCGCACTGAAGGGCAGCTCGATTCAAGCAATCTCTAAGAAAATCTAGGTCATTTAACACCTCCTTATTACAATTTCTTAACTCTAGTAACAGATGTCTTCCCAGTGCATACAAATCACCTTCCCTCCTTTAACAGATTTTTAGATTTGCGCCCAAGTTCTCGGGCAACAGGTGGAGATTTTATATCGTATGTTAACAATGGTCAATATGCGTTGCGAAAGAAAACGCCTATTATAAAGTGATTCTAGCTATTCTCTCAATACCAGCTAGATCGGGTATTATCTCGATAGAAGCTTGGGGGAGGTGACTGCTTATTAATGAAATTATCGGCTCTTTT
>DAOUSX010000038.1 GCA_030627025.1 Dehalococcoidia bacterium | reverse complement strand
TTCTCATACAAGTACATTGCGAATGCTATTGAGACTCCTGTCGATATTGTATCAATCCCGTAGTCGTTGCATAGATGATTTGCGTGAATGATTGAATCAAGGTCAAAGTTCATGCAGCATGGACCGAGTGCAACGGCGGTTTCATATTCAGGACCATCTACCTTATCTATTCCATGGTTACCGTATTCTGTCAATCTTCCACAGCCTATGGGACAGCCATAACAGGCAACCGATTTTACGTAATATTTCTGCTTTAATGCCTTCCCGTCTATCTCCTCAACAGGAAAGACAGATTTAGAAAAATACTTTGCTGGGGCATCTGATAGATACATCGCCATGTCGAGATACCCTACCGTCCCGAACTCACTGAACATTTCTCTGGTAGATAAGGCGGTCAGTTCTGTTATCGGGACAACCAAAGCCGCTTTTATATCTGCTTTAAGTTTGTCTGAATTTGCCACGCTTGGTCTTCTATCTCCATATACCACAATTGCCTTTAGCTTTTTAGCGCCCATGACAGCCCCTAATCCACATCTTCCCGCTGCCCTTCCATCGTCATTCATTACGGCAGCATACTTGACGAGGTTTTCACCGCCTTGTCCAATGCCAGCAACTCTTGCCTTCCCCCCCCCCACTTCTTTCATCAAGATGTCCTTTGTTTGATAAAATCCCTTTCCCCATAAATGGGAAGCATCTTTTATTTCTGCAGCTCCGTCGTGTATCAAGAGATAAACAGGTTTATCGGAACGTCCTACTACCATGACGCCATCGTAACCCGTGGATTTCAGTGAAACTCCGAAGAACCCCCCGGTGCTCGATTCTCCCCATACACCGGTAAGTGGTGATTTGGCACAAATGGTATGTCGGCCTGTGGATGGGACTGCAGTACCTGTGAAGGGTCCTGTGATGAAAATGAGGGGATTTTCTGGGCCCAATGGATCGAGGTTTTTGCTCAGTAGTGGATACATCAACTTCGCTGAAAGCCCGGCTCCACCTATGAATTTCCTCAAATCCTCTTCTTTTAGCTCTATATCCTTTGTCTGTCGAGTGCTTAAATCAACCTGCAAGATTTTTCCATGATAGCCGTACATTTCAATTCCTCCTTTTAAAAGTCGATATCTTTCCCTTCGTAGGCATACTCAAGGATTTTCTTAATGTCAATGATGGAGGTAGGTCTTGGGCTTGCCCCTGTGCATACGTCTTCCGAGGAATACCTGGCGACATCGGCAAGGTTTTTCTGCCATCTCTCATTGGTGATGCCGTGCTCCTTCAAGGCATAGGGTACCTTAAAGCTCAAAAGAAATTGCTTGAACCTGTTAACGAGTTTTTGAAGGCATTCCGCCTCGTCTTTTGCCTCAATCCCAATTTTCTTGGCTAATTGCACATATTTTTTGCTTGCTCTGGAATGGTATTGTATCGAATAGGGTATGAAGATGCCTACTGCTACTCCGTGATGGATGCCAAACACCTTTCCTACTGCGTGCCCCAGGCTATGCGTTAGTGCACATTGGCTATTTCCAAATGCAAGCCCAGCTATCGTTGCTGCCATTTGCATGCGGTATCTTGCCTCCGTATCGTTTGGTTCTTTATATGCTCGGGGCAAGAACTTGAATACTAATTCTATAGATTTTATTGCCAGGGCATCGCAGATATCAGTATCATAACAGGTCAAGTAGCCATCAACTGAATGTGCTAAAGCATCTAAGCCTGTACCTGCAGTTATCTTGGGTGGCATTCCAACGGTGAATTCTGGAACTAGAACTGCGAAGTCGGGAACTATTTCCGCTGAGGAAAGTGCGATCTTTACAGGGGGGGTGACGGAATCATCTGTCAATATAGAAGCCCAGGTGACCTCCGAACCGGTGCCACTCGTTGTTGGATATGCTGCCAGTAGTGCCTTTTTCCTTAATCCCATGGGAATCGTAGGGTTTACCGCTTTCAAGTCGTATCCCGGTAATTCATAAAGTATCCATGCTGCTTTGGCCAGGTCAATTGTAGAGCCACCCCCCACCGCAACGATGAGGTCGGGTTCGAATTTTGTCATCGCATCGGCACACTTTTGCGCCAGGGTTACCGGGGGTTCTGGAGCAGCCTCGTTCCAAATCGTTGTCTGAAAGCTGGCTTCTTGGAAATCTTTAGCGACACTTCTGGCGTGTCTTTCCACGACAGTGTCGGTTAAAATGAACGCCTTTCTCCTTTCACGCATAAAGGCGACAAGCATTGATAATGCCGTTGCTCCCATTCTCCCGGTAAAAATCATCCTCGGTGCAAACCAGTGTCCATAGACTTCCTTAATAGCTTCACCCCCCATTGTAGGCAGCATCGTCTGCCATACCGGTTCTACATACCACATTTTAGTAGCCATTTTTCTCCTCCTTCCTTAGCTGATTTTCACTGGTACTCGATGATAGCTATCAGTTGGCCTGTTTTGACCACTTGATTGGGTGAAACCCCCACCTCCGTAATAGACCCTTTCACAGGGGCTAATATTGGGTTTTCCATCTTCATCGCTTCTATAACGCAAATTGTATCGCCTTCATTCACCGAATTGCCTTGAGTAACCGCAACACTTAGTATTTTGCCCGGTATCGGTGCTTCGATTACCTCTTGTGGCACCGTTATAAGCCTTCCTTAACCAGTGCGCGTATCACGATTCTCTCATCTTCACAATCTACCACGACGGTATCTCCGGGGAGAAAATCGCCGTGCAGCAAAGCCTCAGAGAGTTGATTTTCCACCATTTCCTGGATCGTACGACGCAACGGACGTGCTCCAAAAACAGGATCATAGCCCTTGTCACCGAGGAGGTCTTTGGCAGCTTCGGTAATCTCTAAAGTTATGTTTCTTTCCTTGACCGAATCAATGGTCTGGCTGAGCATTAAGTCGACAATCTGCCGGATATGTTCTCTAGTCAGGCCGTGGAAAACCACAGTGGCGTCGATACGGTTGAGAAACTCAGGGCGAAAGGTTTTCTTCACCTCTCCGAGCACCTTTTCCTTCATCTTATCGTATTCGATTTGCTTATCACTACCACCATGGATATCAAAGCCAATGCTCATATTGCGTTTTATTAGCTCAGCTCCAATATTACTAGTCATGATTATGATGCTATTACGGAAATCCACACGGCGTCCCTTGGCGTCAGCTAAATGACCATCATCGAAAATTTGGAGTAGTATATTAAACACGTCATAATGTGCCTTCTCAATCTCATCGAGGAGGATGCAGCAGTAAGATTTCCGCCGCACTGCCTCGGTTAACTGCCCGCCTTCCTCATAGCCGATGTATCCTGGCGGTGCACCAACCAAGCGAGCCACAGTATGACGCTCCATAAATTCTGACATATCAAGCCTGATTAATGTATCCTCGCTACCGAACATAAATTCTGCTAAAGCCCTTGCTAACTCGGTTTTGCCAACGCCGGTGGGTCCAAGGAATATGAAGGCTCCTATTGGGCGTCTGGGGTCTTTCAATCCAGCCCGAGCTCTCCTTACCGCTTTAGCGATAATTTCTATCGCTTGGTCCTGACCAATGATACGGCGGTGCAAAGCTTCTTCCATATGGAGAAGGCGGCTAGTTTCATCAGTGGTTAACTTCACCACTGGTATTCCCGTCCACATACTAACTGTTTCAGCGATATCCTCTTCCGCCACTATAGGTTTATCTAGTTCTTGCTTTGATTGCCATTCTTTTTCCAGAGCTTCGATTTTTTTAGCAAGCTGTAACTCCCGCTCATGCAGTTCACTGGAATATTCATATTGAAGGGCAGCAATAGCAGTCTCTTTTTCCTTGCGTATACTTTCCAGAGCCTGTTTTGCCTCGGTTAAACTAACTGGTGCATTACCTCGTTTGATATGCACTCTGGAGCTAGCTTCATCTATCAAATCAATAGCTTTATCGGGTAGATAACGATCAGCGATATACCTTGTAGCTAGGGATGTAGCTGCCTGCAGCGATTCATCGCTAATGGCTAGGCGGTGGAATTGCTCATAGCGATGCTTAATTCCTCGCAGGATTTCCAGGGTTTCTTCCTTAGTAGGTTCAGCCACCAGGATGGGTTGAAAGCGTCGCTCCAACGCAGGATCTTTCTCGACATACTTGCGATAATCATTCAAGGTAGTGGCACCAATACATTGTATCTCACCCCGTGACAGGGAGGGTTTCAAAATATTAGCGGCATCGACGGCACCTTCAGCAGCTCCAGCACCAACGATGGTCTGCATTTCATCGATGAATAGTATACAATTTCCCGAAGCTTTCTCTTCTTCAATAATCCTTTTAAGTCTTTCCTCAAATTCACCGCGATACTTTGTCCCAGCCACTAAAGCACCTATATCTAGAGCAACTATCCTTTTGCCCTGTAGTGCTTCAGGAACCTCTCCCTTTACTATACGCTGGGCTAATCCTTCGACTATAGCTGTTTTGCCAACGCCTGGTTCACCGATGAGGGCAGGATTGTTCTTAGTGCGGCGGCTTAATATCTGGATCGCCCTCTCAATTTCTGTATTACGGCCAATAACAGGGTCAAGTTTATCTGCCTTAGCTAAAGCGGTTAAATCTGTTCCAAGTTGGTCTAGCATTGGTGTGCGTGAGGTGCTGCGGCCAAGAGTTCGGGCATGCGTTGCTTCATATTTGGTGACCCGATTAACCTCCTCTCGTGCCTTTTCTAACGTAACGCCTAAGTTTTCTAGAACATTACAAGCTATCCCTTCCTTCTCTCGTAATAATCCCAGTAAGATGTGTTCAGCACCTATATAGCTAGCATTAAAGCGACGTGCCTCATCAATAGCGAATTCGATGACCTTCTTTGCCCGGGGAGCAAGCCCCACCTCCTCAGTAGTGCTTGATTTCTGCCCCTTTCCAATCAGAAACTCCACCGCTGGTTGCACCTTATTTGGAGGAATTCCTAAATTGACTAAAACTTTGGAGGCTACTCCTGATTCTTGCTGTGCTAAGCCGAGCAATAAGTGCTCGGTATCAATATAGTTATGCCCCAGGCGCTGCGCTGCGCCTTGAGCTCGCGTCAATACCTTACGAGCACTTTCGGAGAATCTCTCAAATCCAGTAGCCATATTTACTCGCGATATGCAACAAGTGCCTTTAAGAAAATTATAATCTGCCCGTTGCTTACAGTCAAGGCATTGTGTTACATAGCTGGTTCAATGCCTGGCTTAATTAGGTTGCCTGAATATGTTTAAATGTGATATATTGAAATGTTCAATTCACTACCTGTGAAAACGATATTGTTTTAGCTTGTCAAATGTAAGTGAGGCTGTGGAACTAATGCTTATTTTTGAAATAGTCTATTGAGCACCCGATGAAGTTTATAAAGTGGTTTGAGGAAATCGGCGCTGGTGATGTGGCTTTGGTGGGTGGCAAAAACGCCTCTCTTGGCGAGATGGTAAGGAATCTAGGTAAGAATGGGGTGAACATTCCCTCTGGATTTGCTATCACTGCTGAAGCGTATAGATATTCGATTGAAAAAGCAGGCATAATGGGAAAAATCAGAGATATTCTGGCTGGCTTGGATACACATGACATGGAAAATCTGTCGCGGAGAAGTAAAGAGATAAGAAATCTAATAAAAACCGCGCCTTGTCCTAAAGAACTGGAGGAAGAGATAAGGCTTGCTTACAGAGAGATGGAGCGACGATACGGGAGGGATGTTGACGTTGCGGTGAGGAGCAGTGCTACTGCGGAGGACTTACCCACGGCTTCATTTGCTGGACAGCAGGAGTCTTACTTGAATGTGCGGGGGGAGAAAGAATTAATAGAAAAGGTTATGGAATGCTTTGCATCTTTATTTACCGATAGGGCAACATCTTACCGGGTTGATAAGGGTTTCGATCATCTAAGGGTTTTTCTATCAGTTGGCGTGCAAAAGATGGTTCGCTCTGACTTGGCGTGTTCTGGAGTTATATTTTCCATAGATACTGAGTCGGGGTTCAAGGACGTGGTTTACATCACTGGTGCGTATGGCTTGGGAGAGAATGTGGTGCAAGGGATTGTGAACCCAGACCAATTTTATGTTTTCAAGCCGACTTTAAAAGAGGGGTTCAGACCTATTGTGGAAAAGAAACTGGGGACAAAGGAAAAGAAACTGGTTTATAAGGAAAACGGGATAGGAACGGAACAGAGGGAAGTTACTCCGCAAGACCGAAGAGAATTTGCGTTGAGTGATGATGAGGTGCTCGCTCTTGCTAGGTGGACTTGCATTATAGAAGAACATTATGGCCTGCCGATGGATATTGAATGGGCAAAGGATGGGCTAACTGGTGAACTTTTCATCGTCCAAGCGAGACCAGAGACAGTGCATTCACAGAGAGATTTAGCTGTGCTTAAAACTTATGTGCTTGAGGATGAGGGCAAGGTGCTGCTTGA
Organism: Dehalococcoidia bacterium; assembly: GCA_030627025.1. Classification (GTDB taxonomy): domain Bacteria; phylum Chloroflexota; class Dehalococcoidia; order GIF9; family AB-539-J10; genus CG2-30-46-19. The sequence continues at coordinate 1,387 of DAOUSX010000038.1, read as the reverse complement.
AGGGGAAGCGGTTGGGACGAAAATAGGGCAAGGTGAGGTAAACGTGATAGAAGACCCTCGCCAAATCCATAAATTCAAACATGGTCAGGTTTTGGTTACTGGTATGACAGACCCCGATTGGGAGCCCGTAATGAAAATCGCTGGTGCAATAGTCACAAACAAAGGTGGGAGAACATGCCATGCTGCCATAGTTAGCCGTGAGCTTGGAGTACCTTGTGTAATCGGCACCGGTGATGGCTCCGAGGTTCTGAGAGATGTGAACGAAGTTACGGTAGATTGTTCGGGCGGTCAGGGCAGAATATACGAAGGGAAGTTGAAATATAGGGTAGATGAGGTGGCATTATCTGAACTCCCAAGACCCCGCACTCAGATAATGATGAATTTTGGTATTCCTGGAGGTGCGTTTGTTCAGGGGCGAATTCCCAATGATGGCGTAGGCTTAGCCAGGGAGGAGTTTATCATCAATTCCTATATCGGCATTCATCCAATGGCTCTGATAGACTACGATAAGTTGAAGGAGAAAGCAAATAAGGATAAGAAGGTAGCAGAAGTAGTTAAGGAGATAGATAAGAGGAGTGTATCGTATCACGATAAAATGCAATTCTTCATTGACAATTTAGCAATGGGGATAGCAAAAATAGCGGCGGGTTTTTATCCCAATGATGTCATCGTTCGATTTTCCGACTTCAAGACAAATGAATATGCCAATTTAATTGGGGGGCATCTTTACGAGCCGGAAGAAAGCAATCCGATGCTAGGTTGGAGGGGTGCCTCGCGTTATTATGATGAAAAGTTTAAGCCTGCTTTTGGCTTAGAATGCAAGGCGATAAAGAAAGTAAGAGACGAAATGGGATTGACCAATGTCAAGGTGATGGTGCCTTTTTGTAGAACGCCAGAAGAGGGGAGGAAAGTGATAAATGCAATGGAGGAGTTCGGTCTAAAACAGGGGGAGAATGGATTAGAAGTATATGTGATGTGTGAAATACCATCAAATGTGGTTTTAGCTGAGGAATTTGCAGATGTGTTTGATGGATTCAGCATAGGGTCGAATGACCTAACGCAATTGACACTTGGTTTGGATAGAGATTCTGAATTTGTTTCTCATATATTTGATGAAAGAAATGAAGCAGTGAAAAGACTTGTGAAGCGTGTTATAGAGGCTGCGCATAAACACAAACCGAGAAGAAAGATAGGGATATGTGGTCAAGCACCTAGTGATTTCCCTGAATTTGCTGAGTTCTTGGTCGAGTGCGGGATAGATTCGATGTCTTTGAACCCAGATGTAGTGTTGAAAACAAGGTTAGATATAGCGGAGGTGGAGAAGAAAATGAAGGCCCAGGAGGTAGAGAGGGATGTGCATACCAGTGGAAGTTGAAAAATCAAAGTT
>DAOUSX010000135.1 GCA_030627025.1 Dehalococcoidia bacterium | reverse complement strand
TACAGTTGATTGTCTTTCCCTGTGTTACGAACATAAGCTACCAGCTTATCCCTGTCTTTCCTTCTTTCAATTGAACAACGACGGTTTAACTGGAGTTTGTGAAGCTGATCTTGAGGCAGCAATAACTCAATTATTAATACGATATTTAACTGGTAGACCTGGTTATATTTCAGACCCTGTTATTGATGTTGCCACGAATCAAATCATCTATGCTCATTGTGTTGCTACAAACAGGGTTTATGGACCAGATGGGCTTGCTAATCCCTATATTATTCGTTCCCACGCTGAGGACCGCAGGGGAGCATCCGTGCAATCGCTGATGCCATTAGAGGAGACTGTGACAACGGTAAAGGTAAGCCTTGACAAAGCTTTCGCCATACATCAGGGCAAAACAATAGCAAATGTAGAACAGGATAAAGGCTGCAGAACTAAATTGGCAGCAGGAGTTGAAGCGGAAAAGATACTGGAGAAATATCATTTTGAGTTATTTAAGTGGCACTTAGTAACCTGTTATGGGGATTTTAGGAAACAATTTATTAATTTAGCTACTCTATACGGGCTTGAGATATTTGAGCAAGACAAATAACCAAGAATTAGTGCTACCATTGTGCTCCCTAGACAGTTGACAATGTCGCCTTTTGGAGCGGGTATAAAGGAGGGTGAGAAATGAGCAGAAATCCACTCCATGCAGATGGCTGTTGGTTTAAAGATGAAGGGGGTCGGGTGGTCATCTTACGGGGCGTGAACGTTGCCGGCAATAGCAAAATACCTCCCTTTGTGCCGTTCAGCGATACAACCCGTCTTGATCCCGTTAAAGAATGGGGAATGAACGTGATTCGCCTGGTGCTGATATGGGAGGCTATCGAGCCTGAGCCAGGGAAATACAATGAGGACTATATTGATGCTATGGAGGCGCTGGTAAGCGCTGCAGGGGAACGCGGGATATACGTCATTCTTGATATGCATCAAGACATGTTCTCGCGCTATCTTAATGGTGGCTGTGGAGATGGTGCTCCATCATGGGCTATTGACCCTTCTATTCCTCAAGATGCACCAGCTAACGATGAAAGGTGCATTGACTGGGTTAACGGTCTGAATGACAAAAATGTGCTCCGAGCGTTTGATTCCTTCTATGCCAATGTAAATGGCGTTCGCGACCACTACATCTCCATGTGGGCGCATATAGCACGGCGCTTTGGAGACCATCCCGCAGTGATTGGCTATGACCTGATGAATGAGCCTATCGGCGATGAGGTCTCCCAGATCGCTTCTCTTTATGAAGATGCAGGAGCAGCTATTCGGGGGTTTGATCCTGATGGTATCCTGTTCGTTGAGCCAAGCATTTTTACCAGTTTTGGCGCTATCTACTCTCAACTCCCGCCACTTTCCCTGGCTAATTACGCCTACGCTCCTCACTTCTACAGCGCATCTCTGCTCATTTCCAATATCTTTTCAACCGCTGAAGCTGATAAGTCTTTCACTGATTTTAATTCTAAGGTGGAAGAGCTGGGTGGAGTGCCGTTACTCCTGGGAGAATTTGGAATGTATCCTGAAAAAGCTAGAGTCTCGGAATACATTGATGACATTTATCGAAGGCTCGATGATTGTTTCTATGGAGGAACCCAGTGGAACTACTGCCCTGGTTGGGACTCCACGAAGCTCGATGGTTGGAACAGGGAGAACTACTCAATCATTGATGACAGGGGTAATATACGCCAGAATTTTAGGGTTAGAGCATGCACTCAGCGTGTTGCTGGAATACCAAAGAAGCTTGAGGTCAGCGATAAAAGGGTCCGCCTGGAGTGGGAAAACCAACCGGAACTGGCTGCTCCCACCTTGCTCTATGTTCCAGTGGATATCATGTTTAACGGGTCACAATTCGACATAATAGAAGGGGCTTCCGTCCATTGTGAGCTTGAGAATCGCTATCTTACCTGCACTGCTTCAGGTCGGGGTACGAGGACTGTGGAGGTCAAAGCAAGATAAGGTCTCTATATGGATGTCAGGTAGTGATATAGTGTGATTTGCCATATTTTGCCAGCAGCTCAGCGCTATGCATTACTTTGATATTGCTTTTACGCTTATCCAAGCCACCCCTGAGCTGAAGAACACAAGGGGTACAATTGGTAACCACTATATCAGCGCCAGTGGCTTCTATATTGTTCAGCTTTCTGTTCAAGATTGAGCCTGATAGTTCGGGGTATTCAAGCACAAAAGTGCCAGCAAAGCCGCAGCAAACATCAGCATCATTCATCTCTATTATTTCAATCCCTTCCCTCCGGAGCAGTTGTCTAGGCTCGTGATATATGCCAAGCCCCCGTCTTAGATAGCAGGGGTCATGGTAAGTAACCTTGAGGTTTTGATAAGGCATTTTCTCTGCCGTAGAAGTTAATTGAAGAACCAGCTGTGAAAAGTCTCGAATTTTGATGGACATTGCTTCCGCTCGGTGCCTCCACTCAGGGTCACTAGCAAACAGCCGTGGATACTCTTGTTGCAGCATAACGGCGCAACCGGGGCATACGGTAACAACATAATCAGGATTCATTTCTTCAATGGCAGCGATGTTTATTTTGGCCAGCTTGATGCATGTTTCCTCATCGCCAGTAACCAGTGCTGGGGCACCACAACAGGTCTGCTTCCGGGGATAATATGGTGCAGCGTCGCATTCCTGGAGGTACTTCATCACATCTTCGCCAATTTCAGGATAGGCGTAGTCAGCAACACAGCCGGCGTAAAAAGCTACCGTAGGAAGAGCTGTCGCTCCAGGTGATGAGAAATTCTTCATCCTGTGGTGTAACGGACGACGTGACGCCGCTGGAAGGCTGATAGTTCGAGTTAGTGAGTTCAGTGGATAGGGAAGCCGTCTTATCATAGAGCCCTTGCCAACGAATGGCGATTGCAAGTATGAGCCAACTTTCATTGTTGCGTTCAAGCATGCTGGATGGCTCAAGATACCATGATAGGTAATCTTGTCGGTCCATGACAGACCACTTTCGGCAACAATATTCGTCCTGAGCCTTAATATCATGTGTGGTATGTCAATATGGGCGGGGCAGACCTCAGCGCAAGCCATGCAATTCATACACAGGCTTGCTGGGTCAGCAGCTTTATCCATGCCATGCAGGAAGGCGGTCAGGATGGTGCCGATGCCCCCCTGATATATGTAGCCATAGGTCTGCCCGGCGACTGAGCCAAAGACAGGGCAGATATTAAGGCAAGCACCACATTTAATGCAGTATAGCGCCTCTTTGAACTCATCAGATTCTCTTATTTGCGTGCGACCATTATCCACCAGGATGATGTGGACTTCACCAGGACCCTGAATCCCGAACAGCGGTTCTTCTGACATAGCAGTGGTAGCACTGGGACCAGTAATGTGAGAGACATAGACTGCCTGTTTTTGACCTGTCGTGTTGCGGCTAAGCAACTTAAGTACTGCGGTGGCATCTTCCAGACTGAAAACAAGCTTTTCATAACCGACTACCGCTACATGTATCGGAGGTAAGGTGGTGACCAGACAGCCGTTTGCCTCGTTGGTCACGATGACCAAGGTTCCAGTTTCAGCTATGGCGATGTTGGCTCCTGAAATACCCATATCTGCATTAAGGTAGGCTTGCCTCAATGTGCGACGGGCTACCTCGACTAGCTTTTGAGGGTCAGGCCCTAGCTCCTCGCCGGCTACTTTGGAAAGAAGCTCAGCTACTTGCTCTATAGTCTTATGTATCGCTGGCCCCACCAGATGTGAAGGTTTTTCTCCTGCTAGCTGGATGATATACTCTCCGAGGTCAGTTTCTGTTACCTCAATGCTAGCGTCCTTAAGATCTTTATTTAATTCAATTTCCTCGGTGACCATTGATTTTGACTTGACTACCCGTTTTACATTGCGTTCCTTTGCTAGCTTCAAAATATAATTGTTGGCATCCCTGGCATCTTTAGCTTCATAGACCACAGCACCGGATTTAGCAGCTTCCGCCTTAAATCGCTTCACAAGTTGGGGAAGGTTGGTGATGGATTTCTCTTTTACGCGGCGAACTTCGTCTCTTAAACTACCAAAGTCAATGCCATCCATCCCAATCTGGCGGGCTAGCTTTGTGATCAGCATGAAAGTAGGAAGAGCCGTCTGCAGATTCTTATCTGCTAGTGCC
>DAOUSX010000189.1 GCA_030627025.1 Dehalococcoidia bacterium | reverse complement strand
GGAAGCGGCAAATGCGCTCAGCGATAGCATCAAAACCAACGTCCTGCTGTGGCGTTACCTTGACCTCGATTAACGCCAACACCTCTTCTTTGCCTAATTTAGCCCAGTTCACTATAGTCTTATATTTCAAAATAGTTTTGTCTCCCTCGGCTTTCTTGATAATGCTCTGCACCTCGCTGGCAGACATATCAACCATGGTGGCAATCTGCTCCGGGGTTGCCCGGGCATTATTCTCCAGAATCTCAAAAATTTCGTTCATATTGCCTCCTCAAGTTATATTAATAATTTATCCTATTGCAATGCAACTTATTCATATTCCTGGCTCTCTTTTGTGCCAATCAGTCGCCTGCTCATAGGCAAAGGCAATGCGCAATATCGTTTCCTCATTGAATGGCTTCCCGATAATCTGCATGCCAACAGGCAAACCAGCAACAAAACCAGCAGGAACGGAAACAGCGGGTACACCAGCGATGTTTATGGGCAAAGTGCAGACATCGCTCAAATACATTTGCATCGGGTCTTCCAGCTTCTCGCCTAATTTGAACGCCACCGTGGGCGATGTCGGAGTAACCAGAGCATCATATTTCTCAAAAGCTTGTTCAAATTCCTGTTCTATCAAGGTGCGCACCTTTTGCGCCTTGAGGTAGTAGGCATCATAATAACCAGCAGACAGAGCATAGGTCCCCAACATTATTCTCCTCTTGACTTCAGCTCCAAAGCCAAATTGGCGTGTCTTCTCCGTCGCCTCTATCATACTGCTGGCTTTTTGCTCAGAGAAGCCATATTTAACCCCATCATAACGAGCCAGGTTCGCTGAAGCCTCAGACGGAGCAACTATATAATAGACTGCCAGAGCATATTTAGTAGATGGTAAGGAGGCTTCCCAGTCTATTTCGGCACCCAATTCCTTTAGCTTTTTTATCGCCGCTTCCAAAGCTGACTTTACCCCTTCTTGCATGCCCTCCACAAAGTATTCTTGGGGAATACCAATACGCAGTCCCTTGAGGTCACGGTTTAGACAAGAGGTGTAATCCGGCACAGGATAAGATACCGAGGTTGAATCCATAGGGTCATATCCCGCAATAGCATTCATCACCAGGGCACAATCGGTAACATCCTTGGTTATCGGGCCAATCTGGTCAAGGGAGCTAGCGAAGGCGACTAAACCAAAACGGCTCACCCGCCCATAAGTGGGCTTAAGACCTACCACATTACAAAACCCTGCTGGCTGACGTATGCTACCGCCGGTATCAGAGCCAAGAGCATAAATCGCTTCATTACTAGCCACAGCAGCAGCAGGGCCACCACTGCTACCCCCAGGAACATAACTCAGATTCCAAGGGTTACGAGTGGGGAAAAAGGCAGAATGCTCTGTAGAAGAACCCATGGCAAATTCATCCATGTTCCCCTTGCCCAATATGACCGCCTTTTGCGCCTTCAGTTTCTTCATCACGGTGGCATCGTAAGGCGGAATGAAGTTTTCCAGCATCTTTGAAGAGCAAGTAGTTCGTATCCCTTTAGTGCAGATAACATCCTTGATTAACACCGGCACGCCAGCTAACAGCGTAATATCGCCATTCGCTATGCAACGATCCACCTCCTCAGCTTGCCTTAAAGCTATGTCTTCAGTGACAGTGACACAGGCATGAATTTTGGCTTCTACCTCAGCGATACGCTCCAATGTAGCTTTGGTGAGCTCCACCGAGGAAATCTCCCTTCGCTCAAGAAGTTCATGTGCCCGGTGGATACTCAATTGATAAAGCTTGTTCATGATAAAGTCAAAGCCTTTCGTTAATGCTACCGCGGAAGACGACTTTACGCCAACTCCCGCCAGTTACCGAATACATCTCCTTCAGCCTGGGGATATACCTTATGCCCAGGAGCAGTGGTAACCCTAGAGAGAAAGCCACTAAAGATACATCACCATAAATTAACCCAGCCACAACCGGAAAACAAACAAACCCCATACTGTAGCAGACAGTGAGGTTCCTGGTAATAAGCAACACTACGCCGCATATAGCAAGCCAGAAGGGAATTGCCTCCGGTAGCAAACAAAGAAGGACACCTATGCTCGTAGCCCCTCCCCTGCCACCACGGAACTTGAGAAAAACGGGAAAAATGTGACCTAACACAGCAGCTAACCCGGCAAGAAGTTGAAATATTAAATCAACGCCCAACCAGCGAGCTAAAAGAACAGCCGCTACTCCTTTGCCAATATCAGCCAGCAAAACCAATACTCCAGCGGCATGACCTACTTCATAATAGACATTCAGGGCTCCCATAACCCTGGCTCCTACATCACGAATATCTATCCCCTTTGCAAGACGAGCAGCAATGTAACCCGAGGGAATAGAACCAAGCAGATATCCACAGATTATGGCTACAGCGCTAATCATTTACTTAGAAAACAGCTACTCCAAAACCGGCTTTACCTTAAAGCAGTTCTCCTCTTCCCTAGGAGCATTAGTAAGGATATCGCTTTGAGGATATGAAGGAGAACTCTGGTCTTCCCTGAAAACACTTTGGAGTGGGACTGCATGAGTCGCCGGTGACACATCAGCTGTATCCACCTGATTAAGTATTTCAAAGTTCTCCAAAATATTGGATAGCTCAACGGTAAATTTCTCAATTTCAGCCTCATCTAAACCAAGGCGAGCTAACCAGGCTACGTGCTCAACTTGCTTACGATCTAGTTTCATCTTGATACACCAAAAGCACCACAATTGTAGCATCGCGCTTTATCCCTAGACAACAGTTGCACACATTTAGATAGACGGGTGACACCACCCTCGAAAGAACGAGCACCTTCGCTTGACAGCTTCCTTACCATATTCCATACTATTGTCAACTAAATGTTGACCAGTTTAGTCAACAATATAGGGGATAGTGATGAGGCTTTCCGCCAAAGCATGTTATGGAACCAGGTTACTTTTGGATTTAGCCCTTCATCGGGGTGAGGGCTCAGTTCTATTGAAAGACATTGCCCGTAGACAGGAAATTTCACTGCTATACCTCGAGCATCTGGTTGCCCCTTTTATAGCAAGCGCGATAGTAAGGAGCGTCCGTG
>DAOUSX010000070.1 GCA_030627025.1 Dehalococcoidia bacterium | reverse complement strand
TTAGTATAGCCAACGAGGGCTACGATTGGCACTCCTCTCTTCTTGCGTTGCTTTCTATAAAGAGCTCTATGCCGTCTTACCTCTTCTATTTCATGTTGCAGACGATTGATGCGCTTATGAATAAGGCGGCGGTCAGTTTCTAATTGCGATTCGCCAGGACCTCTGGTGCCGATACCTCCACCAAGTCGCTCTAAATGGCTCCACTGACCCACAAGCCTTGGCAGAAGGTATTGGTGCTGAGCTAACTCAACTTGAAGCTGTCCTTCCCGAGTCTGAGCATGTTTGGCAAATATATCTAAGATAAGTGCAGTGCGGTCAATAACCTTAACCTCGAGAACCTCCTCAAGATTTCTCTGCTGTCGTGGCGATAAGTCGTCATCAAAAATCACTGTATCATACTGAATTTGTTCCTTAAGATTGCATAGCTCGTCAATCTTGCCCTTGCCGATATAGTGAGCTGGCGAAGGCCTACCTAGCTTTTGAATAAGCTTGCCCACCACAGCAGCATTAGCCGTCTTGGCCAAATAGGATAGTTCTTCTAATGAATCAACTGCAGACCAACCATCACTAGAGGCTCTGCTTTCGACCCGAACTAAAAATACACGTTCTTGCCCGGCTTGCGTAGCAACAGTCTTTCGCCTTATTTGTGCCTCCCGTGCCAGGATAGTAATCGCTCTATTCCTTGCTCCAATTTGTCATCGGGAAGAGTCAAGGAGAACCTGATATAGCCTTCTCCCTCCTTTCCGTAACCAATGCCTGGAGTTACCGCTACCCCAGCTTCATTAAGCAACTTATCGGCAAAATCTATAGAGGTGTAACCTCGAGGAACACTCGCCCAAATATAGAAAGTAGCTTTGGAAACTCGCGCTCCCATCCCTACCTGATTAATAACTTGTATTAACTTATCTCGGCGGCATTGCAAAATAGCATTGTGCTCTGAAATATGCTCCTGAGAACTGTTCAGGGCCTTTATAGCAGCATGCTGGATTGCCTGAGGAACACCTGAATCCAGATTGGACTTGACTCGAAACAACGCATTTATCGTTTCAGCATTGCCCACCGCCATCCCTATTCGCCAGCCAGTCATATGGTAGGTTTTTGATAAAGAATGAAATTCCACGCCTACTTCCCTAGCTCCAGAGGCTTGCATGAAACTCGGTGGCTTATAGCCATCAAAGGCAACCTCAGTGTAGGCAGCATCGTGACATATTGCCAGACTATGCTGCTTGGCAAAGCAAACCGCTTTCTCAAAGAAATCAAGCTCAGCAGTAGCACCGGTGGGATTATTGGGATAGTTTAGCCACATGAGTTTTGCTCGCCTAGCTATATTCTCGGGGATAGTTTCAAAATCAGGCAAGAAATCGTTTTCCTCCTTCAAAGGCATGAAGTACGGTTCACCACCAGCCAACAGGGTTCCCATACTGTAAACAGGATAGCCCGGGTCAGGCACTAAAGCTATATCTCCAGGCTCGATAAAGACTAAAGCTATATGTCCAATCCCTTCCTTCGAGCCAATGAGTGGCAATACTTCTCCACTCGGGTCCAGAGCAACCCCAAACCGCCTCCGATACCATCCAGCAATAGCTTCGCGAAGTTGAGGCAAGCCAGCGGTTTCAGGATAACGGTGGTTAACAGGGTCATGTGCTGCCTCACACATATACTCAATAATATGAGACGGCGTGGGTAAGTCAGGATCGCCAACAGCAAAGTTGATCACATCCACCCCTTCAGCCTTTTTTTCAGCAATCCTTCGGTTAATTTCTACAAAAAGATATCGAGGTAACCTATCAAGACGCTTAGCCACTTGCATTAGTTCCCCCTTAGCTAGCCGGGATTGTGATGCAAATTTTTCTTATTTTAGCCATTCTCCAGTGAATACTTCCTCCACCGGACCACCAAGCATTACCTCACCTTTCCCATCCCAATATACCGTTAACGTTCCTCCTGGAAATATTATGTCAATATCGGTGTCAACATAATTAAGCAAACGGGCAGCTACAGCAATGGCACAAGCACCACTGCCACAAGCCAAAGTCTCCCCGACGCCACGCTCCCACACCCTAGCTTCTAGCTTCCCTCTATCTAGAATCCTTGCTATCTCAAAATTCGTCCCTTGCGGAAACAGGTAATGCTTCCCCACCTTCGGACCTACTTTCCCTAATGGGAATTTGACGACCGGTTCAGAGACAAAGCACACCGCGTGAGGATTTCCCATAGATAGAACAGACAAACCCAACTTCCTTTTCCCCAAGGTTAAAGGATAGTTCAATATTGGTATTATATCAACTTCCCCTTCAATAGGAATCTGTTGAGGCTCAAATCGAGGCATGCCCATACTCACCTCAACCCACGTTACTTTATTCGCCGCTACACAGGCTTTTGCCCTTCTTATACCTGCTAGAGTTTCTACAGTTAAACAGGGATTGCCTTGCTCCACTCGCAGTGACACTTCATCCGCTATCTCCTGTTCAACAGCATACTTAACAAAACACCTTAGTCCATTACCACATGCTTCAGCCTCAGACCCATCAGCGTTGAAAACACACATCTTCAAATCAGCAACCTTGGACCTTTCCACCACCAGCAATCCGTCGGCTCCCACACCTAAGTGGCGCTGACACATGGCTCGTGCCAATCCTGCCCAATCATGCTCCACATCCCTGCCATCCACAAGGATAAAATCATTGCCACTACCCTGTAGCTTATAAAATTTCATGATAGAAAGCTCTCCACCAAATCGTTCGTCTTTTTCCTGGTATTATCAGCATCAAGCCAGTTGATTCTAGCATCGCTGGGACGAAACCAGGCATATTGATGACGAGCCAAACGGTGAGTTTCATATTTTATTCGCTCTACTGCCTTGGGCAAGGACACGCTGCCAGAAAGAAAATCGCCAATCTGTTTATAGCCTATGCCAGACATTGAAGGCAATGAAAGGCTATAACCTTTGTGCATCAGCTCCTTTACCTCTTCGACTAATCCTCTATTAATCATTTTGTTCACCCGCTGGTCAATTTTGTGGTAAAGTTCGCTTCTTTCTGCAGTCAAACCAATAACGAAAATAGGAAAACGAGGCGCTTGTTTTTGCCTGACTAGCGAAGGGAGTTGCCCAGACAGCTGGTAGATTTCCAAAGCTCTTATGATACGACGTATATTACGGGGGTCTATTTTTTCCGTTGTTACAGGGTCAATTTCACGTAATTGCTGGTAAAGAGCCTGACTGCCCTGCTCCCTCGCTTTAATTTCCAGTTTCCGCCTTAAGTCTCGGTTGGGAGGAACATTAGGAATTTTCCAACCCTCGATTATCGACCAGACATAAAGGCCGCTGCCTCCTACCAGCAACGGCAACTTACCCCTCTGCTGAATATCCTGGATTACCCGGCGAGCCATGTTAAGATAGTTAGCCAAGTTAAAATCATCATCGGGATTCACCACATCGATGAGATGATGAGGAATTGACTTTTGGTCATCCAGCGTAGGTTTGTTGGTGCCGATATCCATATACCGGTAAACCTGGCGGCTATCGGCACTTACTATCTCCGCCCCAAAATCGGAAGCTAATTGAAGGGCAAGCTTGCTTTTGCCTATCGCTGTGGGACCAACAATAGCAACAAGACATCTCATCGCCTCGAAGCTCTTTAGCTAAGACCCCTGCCTTTTAATCACAGATGATTGACTCACAATGCTGGGAAACTCATCGGCTTTGAGGCTCGCACCACCAACTAAAGCACCATCGATTTCAGATTGGGAAACAAACTCAGCAATGTTGTTGCCAGTAACACTGCCGCCATAGAGGACACGTACTTCTTGAGCCACATCGCTATCCCAAAGCCTGGCAAGGATATCCCGAATAGATTTGATGGTGGTTTTCGCGGTTAACCCATTAGCTGCCCTGCCCGTGCCAATAGCCCATACAGGCTCATAGGCAACGATTAAATTAATGGTGGGCTTTATGTCATCTAAGCTTCCCGTTAATTGTTTAGTGATAACCCGTTCTGTTTCACCAGCTTCATTTTCCTCAAGCCTTTCACCAACACATAAGATAGGTTTCAGTCCGAAATCTAAAGCAGCTTGCACTTTTTTATTAATTACCTCATCTGTCTCGCCAAAGCACGAGCGCCTCTCAGAATGCCCTAAGATAACGAATTCTACGAGCCCTTCAAGCATTGTCGGAGATATCTCCCCGGTGTAAGCCCCCTTTACTTCAAAATACATATTTTGAGCCCCCAACTTCACAGAGGAGCCTTGGAGTATCCTGCCCACTGCAGTTAAAGAAATAAACGGCGGGCAAACTACTTTCTCTATCCCTTCTATCTTATCCAACTTCTCTCGCATAGAAGAAGCAAGCTCCTTAGCTTCAGCCACCGTGGTGTTCATCTTCCAATTACCGGCAATTAAAGGAATGCGCATGATAGACTCCTATTATTCTTCCTGATCTAACAGGGCTTCTACCCCGGGCAAGGGAGCACCCTCCAAAAACCTCAAACTTGCTCCACCACCTGTAGAGACATGGGTCATTCTATCAACTAACCCCATTTCCTGAACCACCTCGGCGCTGGAGCCACCCCCGATGATAGTGGTGGCACTACTGAGAGTGGAAAGAACACTCACCAATGACCTGGTGCCGTGGTCAAAAGGAGGCACTTCATAAACACCCACAGGACCATTCCATACAACGGTGTGGCATCTTCCCAACACATCTGAAAAAAGCTCAATGGTGTTTGCTCCAATATCTACGATGAAACTATCAGATGGAAGCCCCTCTATAGACACAAGCTGGCTGCTAATACCACGGGTAATTGCTGGCGCTACCACCACATCTACAGGTAATAAAATCTTGGCAGTCCACTCTCCAGCTGCCTCCTGCAATAACTCCCTAGCTAAATCCAGCTTGTCCTCCTCCACAGTGGAATTGCCCACCTCATACCCCTGCGCCTTTAAAAAAGTAGCTGCCATACCACCACCGATAAGTAAAACATCTACCCATCTTAACATGTTCTGTAGCAACCCCATTTTGTCGCTCACCTTGGCACCACCTAGTACACAACCAAAGGGGCGTTTTGGCTCGCTTAATAAACAGCCTAATACTTCCAATTCCTTCTCCAACAGAAAACCAGCCACTGCTGGCAAATATTGAGCCACACCAACGGTAGAGGCATGTGCTCTGTGGCTGGTTGCAAAGGCATCATCAACATATAAATCAGCTAACTCAGCCAGCTCTTTAGCGAAGGAAGGGTCGTTTGCCTCTTCCTCAGGGTGAAACCGGAGGTTTTCTAAAAGGAGGACGTCTCCCTCCCTAAGCATTTCCACCTTGCTTTTCACCTCTTCACCCACACAATCATCGGCGCTCGCAACGGGCAACTCCAGAAGTTCTGACAACCGTCGCGCTATCGGCGCCATCCGTAATTCTTCAACAACTTTGCCTTTAGGACGCCCTAAATGAGAGCAAAGTATTACCTTTGCTCTACGCGTAACAAGATACCTAATGGTAGGCAGTGATGCTTGGATACGACTATCGTCGGTAATGGCACCTGTTTCCATATCCAGCGGCACATTAAAATCAACCCTAACTAAAACCCTCTTCCCTTCAACGGACATACCTTTAACAGTCTTTTTTGGCATCTCTGTACCTAGTAGTCGCGTTCCAACAAAAAGCTCGCCATCTCCTTTAACGGAGTCTGACATGATAAATCTAAACTGCTTATTCTCAATTTCGCCAAAGCTTGACGATGATATCGTCGTATCAACTTTTCACCATGTTTACGCGCCCCTGAGCAGTCCAGGATTTCCACCACTATGGCAACATCGTCATTTGAAATAACTTCCTGCGAGTAAAGCTCCTCTAGCTTTTCACGGTCACTATCCTCACAATTCTCAAAGGCGTAGACCACCGGCAACGTTTTCTTCCGCCGTGAAATATCTTCTTTCACCGGCTTCCCGATCTCCTCCTCCTTTCCCCAGATACCCAATACATCATCCTGAATTTGATAAGCCATACCCAGCTCTTTACCAAACCCATAGAGAGAATCCGCCACCTTATCATCATCCGCAGCCAAACATGCCCCTATAGCAGTTGATGCTGCTATTAGCGCTGCCGTCTTCTTAGCTATCATATCAAGATAGTCCTTCATAG
>DAOUSX010000147.1 GCA_030627025.1 Dehalococcoidia bacterium | reverse complement strand
GTAAGCGAAAAGCTAATTTGCAGAGCAACAAAGGAATCAAAAGGAGGGTGTTTCACCGTCACCCTGAGCGCTAGCGAAGGGTCTAGATTCTTCGCTGAGCCTGCCCTGAGCGAGATTCTTCGGTCGCTTTGCTCCCTCAGAATGACAGGGAGCGAAGGGCTCACAATGACGGGGAAAGGAGCCAGGATTCCACCGTTATCACCATCGCTGATGTAGATATGGCTAACAGATTGCCAGTATTGAGGATAGTGGAACAGTATCAATGGACGGGGATAGCCCATAGCGAGCTATATCCACAAATGGTGGAAATTCTAAAGAACACATGGAATTGCCATCGTATTGCCGTCGATGCTACCGGGATTGGTCAGCCTGTAGCTAGTTTCCTCAAGAAGGAGCTGGGTAGCAAGGTGATTCCATTCACATTCACCCAGAGGAGCAAATCCGCCCTGGGATTCGAGCTGTTATCCCACGTAAATTCAAACAGGCTGAAGCTATACCAGCAGGATGGTTCCAGGGAATATCGGGAGACGATGTTTCAACTAGAAAAAGCAAAGGCGCAATATCGACCCAATCAGACAGTGAATTTCTATGTTCCGCCCTGGGAGGGACATGATGATTTTCTAATGAGCCTGGCCCTGCTAATAGTCGCTGCTAAAGAATCCACAGTTCGCCACGCTAAAGGCTCAGTCCAACAAGAATTCTAAATTCCAAGCACCGAATCCTAAATAAGTTCAAAACTCAAAGATAAAAAATCAAAATTACAATTGAAAAATGCAGGAAAAATTCACCTTCAAAAGTTTCCGGTGTCGTTTTGCACTTTGACTTTTGGTTTTTGCCTTTTCTCAGTTGCTATTGTTTAGGGTCTCGGATTTAGAATTTGTAACTTTGCCCTTTGCTCTATTTCCGTTCACTCGCCCAACAGGTTAGGTAAATCCTTGCTCAAAACGCTTAACTCGTCTATTCTCTTCCTGGTTTCCATTAATTGCCCTTCATATTCCGCAGCGTAAACCGTAGCTTGCTCATAGAAATCCCTCACCCTGGGCACAAAGGATAGCTGCGAGAATATCACGGCAACATCAATGAAATGCTTTTCGGCAGGGAAATCGCCTCCCCTTATCGTGGCATCCGGTGAAAGCTCTTTAATGTAGCTGCTAACGCTTTTCACCATATCCATGTTCAGCTCCCTGCTGGGCCCGGCGATAATGTACAGCGCTTTGCCCGCATCCCTGGGGTCGCAATCAATGGAAAGTTCATGTAAGGTAGCATCCATAGCCCGCGTCCCTCTGAAGCTCTCCAAGGCTTTATCACGGAACTTCTTCTTATTTATCTCCCAGGGGAAGCGCAAACTAGGGAGCACAGTCCTCCCAATACCAACGGTGGTCCACCCCTCAATAGAGGCAATCACATCACCAGCATCCACTGTCCTTGAACCCACAAATTTACCTTTAGTTACCTCGCCAGCACACAACAAATCATAAAAAGGCTCAGCGATTTGCCGGTTTATCCTATCCATATTATTTACCAGGCTCATGTCCTTTCTAACATATCTCTGGTTATCCGCCAGGAAAACAGCATCCACTACATCGTAGATTGACTTGAGGCAGGTGGCAGTATTATAAACGCTTCGGGCCTCAGTTGTCTGTTCATGCTCAAAAGGAAGCACAACAAGAGCCAAAACGGGCTTATTGAGGTATCGCTCCTTGATCATCCGGGCAATCACCGGTATCCCTCCCGAGCCGGTGCCACCAGCTGCGCCAGCGACAATCATAAAGGCATGGGTTTCGTAAAATCTTGGTTCTGCCCTTATAGCATCCATCACCTTGTCGCCATCCTCCTTAGCCAGCTTGGCGCCAAGCTCATTAATCTTGCCAACACCATGCCCCAGTGTCTGCCGCAAGCCAATAAGTATGCGATGCATGTAATCATTTCTAATAAACTTCAATCCAGTAAGGTCAGCCTGGTCAGTATTCACCGCCAGGACATGCGGCGCAATGACCGCCTTGCGTTCCGCCCGCGCCTTAGCATTTAACCTGGCAAATTGGTCGCCAATCCGACAACCACATTGCCCCAATCCGATAACTGTTAGCTTCATCTATTACCTCCTAATTGCATTAGTCGTAATAATAACGCCGTGGCCTTATCACAAAAAAGTAAACCAGGACACCAACACCCACCACTGCTAAACCTATAATAGCGATAAATCCCCATAATGGCAACCGCCCGGCGTGAAAAGACTGGATAATGGTCCAGTGTCCTTCATTCGCTGCGGCGTCTACAGCCCTGAGTCTCCAATAGTAGGTGCCGCCGGACAAGGCATAGTCTTTAGGTAAGGTATAAGAAATAGTGTCATCGAGAGAGGTAACGTTTTCGCTGGGAATGGAGAGGGAAACTACAGGGGCAGTGAAATTTATGCTATCGGTGGATATCTGCAACTCATAGCTGGCGATGCCACTCGCGTCAGTTACATTGGACCATTCAAATGTAGGAGTTACCTTGCCCATAAAGCCAACTCCAGTGCCATTTGCTGGCGAGAGGGGCTCTGGAGCCGCTGGCGGGTTCTCCTCCATAAAGAAGATAGCATTGACTTCTGGCATGCCCTCCACAACCACCTGCTGTTCACCGTGAGTTCCTTTAGCCTCAAAAGTAACACTACCGGTAGCAGGAAAATTGCCTTCGTTACTGGTAGCAGTGCTAGCTGTCTGATTTCCATAAATAATGGTAATTGAGACACCAGGCTCAAAGCCACCGCCGGTTACAGTTATAGTCAGGCCCACATGGCCTGGAGAGGTGGAACTGGTTGCCGGCGCCAATTTCATCCCTGGAGCTACTGTGAACTTAACATTTTCAACCTCATCATATCCCGTATATTTACCTCGGGCATCTACCCAGTAGCTTCCTTCAACACTGGGTGGCACCTCAAAAGTGGCACTCCAGCTGCCAAGCTTATCGGTTTCCGCTCCCTCAATTTGCACCTCATCATCATCATACTTTATCTTGATACTCGCCTCTTCCTCATCAAATCCCGTGCCGGTTACCGTGACGATATCTCCCGCAGAGCCCGATGTTGGATTCAAACTTATGCTCGGCTTCACGGTGAATTCGACCTCATCGACGTCTGCATAAGCGGTATCGTCTCCTTTAGCGTCTATATCATGCTCCCCTTTGACAGATTCAGGAATGACAAAAGTCGCTGTCCAGGTACCATATTCATCACTTTCCGCTTCCTCAATCTGCTCCACCACATCGTCATCATACCTTATCTTAATACTCTCCTCGTCCTCGGCAAACCCGGTGCCGGTTACCTCAACCTCGGCTCCCACAAACCCCTCATCGTCATCCAGTTCAATCTTTGGCTCCACCTCGAAATAATCTTGCCCTTTCAAGCTCGTGCCACGGTAAACACGAATGTAATGCCTGCCACTGCAGCTCTCAGGAATATCAAAGCGATATGTAAAATTGCCATCGGTACCAACATCGAAATCTTCCTCTATCAGCTCATAATCATCATTAAAATAATAACGGATATCCACCTCGTCACCGGAACCAAATTCATATCCCCGAATAGTCACCCTGTCTCCCACATTACCTGAGCTGGGTGAAACGGTGATATCGGCAGCCTGAACTTGCTCAGGGATAGCAAGAACCGGGATTGCTATAAGGCAGATGAGCAAAGCAATAATTAGCCGCGGTAGTAACTTCATTTAACAGCCCCCTTTGTTGTCATTGCGCCCTTTTTGTCCGTCATTGCAAGGTTTTTTCTTTGTCATTGCGAGCTTTTTTTGTTTGTCATTGC